>CAZZPH010000330.1:0-3565 GCA_964655725.1 uncultured Hyphomicrobium sp. | reverse complement strand
GGGACTTTGAGAGCAGTTTTCTGACATTGGATCCGGCCGAGGTCTCAGGCTTCGATGACCTCTTGGGGCATTCGATTACCTACCGCATTGCGCTCGGCCCGCACCAAGGCCGCAAGGCGTTTACGTTGCAGACGGTGCCAGCAGTCGTCGCAGCAGACGGTGTAAATTCGGTGACAGTAACTGTATTTCCAGCAGATCATTGGGCCATTACCGTCGAGTTTCCGAAATACAGTTACTGTCACCGAAATTGTCACCGAAATTCCGGCCCGCAGTCGATCGCCATGGTCGATCCTCAGGGGGGTGTGGGGTCAGCCTAAGAAGCGCCGACCGCGCCGGCCATTCCACGGAAGAGGGAGTAGGCGCCGACGCAGGCACATCGCAGTGCGGCAAGGCTGCCGACTTGCGCTCGCGCGCCGACGCGCCGACACTCGTATCAGCACTACCGTCCGTGGCCGATCCGAGGGGAGCCATCATGTCCGCCATCATCTCCATACCCGAGTCACGCCGGCTGATCGTCGGCAATCGCAACTACAACCCGACCGCGTGGGTACCCTTTGCCTGGGACGATCCGCTGCACGGCGCGCAGACCAAAGGTGAGGTCGCGGTGATCAGACCGGAAGGCACCTCCGGTAATCTAGCCGCGGGACTGTGGCGCACCGGCCACCACATCGCCGGCTGCGAGGCCGATGGTGCCTGCCACATCGACTACTCCGCGCCGCTCGGCGACGAGACCATGGTGCTCCTCGAAGGCACGGTGCGTATCACCGAGACCGCCAGCGGCCGCACCCACCGGGTCGGTGCCGGCACCATCCTGAGCCATCCCAAACATCTCGACCTGCACTGGGACATCGACGGCCCGTTCCTGAAGAAATTCTGGGTGATCTGGAACAGCCCGCAGTCGGCGACGAGGGAGGATCACCTGTACGTCGCGAACATCAGCGACGAGCCGGCGGTGTGGGCGCCCTTCGAATGGCAGGAGCCGGGGCGCGGCGCGCAGGTCTGCGGTGAGGTACACGTCATCCGTCGCACCGGCTCCACCGGGACTTACTCCTGCGGCCTGTGGCGCACCGGTGTCGGCATCGTCGGCTGCGCGGCCGACGGCACCGCCAGCGCGCGCTACAGCGCACCGCTCGGCGACGAGACCAGCCTGATCCTCGAAGGCCGCGCCGAGGTGAAGAACGAGGACACCGGCGAGAACTTCGACGTCGCGGCCGGTGACGTCGTCTGTTTCCCGTCGGGCGTGCCGGTGCGCTGGACGTCGAAGTCGCGCTATCTCAAGAAATTCTGGGTCATCACCCAGGAAATCGCGCCGCGCGCCTGAGCGCGGGACAAGCGGGCGGGCCGGCTGTTACACCGGCCGCGCCGCGTTCGCTCGGTGCGGACGCCTGGCTCAGCCCTTCTGCGCCTGCGCCGCCTGCGCGAAGACGATGTCGTGGTAGTCGCCCGACGCCGCCTCATTCAGATGTTTGGTGTACTCCACGCCGCCGGTGGCGAAGATGTTGTAACGCGTCTTGCCGTACTCGCGACCGTCGAGGTTGGAGTTGTAGCCGGTGATCCAGCTCTGCGCCTTATTGATCAGCAGGCCGTCGTAGCTCCGTTTGACCGCCTCGAACCAACGCTGCTGGCCCTCTGCGCTGACGTCGAAGCGGGTATAGCCCTTGCGCCATAGGTGCTGCAACAACGGCATGATCCAATCGACCGCCACCTCCGATCCCCGGGGGAAGTTGGCCGCCGCGATCTGTGGGCCGCCGAGCATGACCATGTTCGGGAAATCGTGCACCAGCATGCCGAGATAGGTCGTCGGGCCGTCGGCCCACACGTCGCGCAGCCGGCGTCCGCCTACGCCACGAATGTCGATGTGGTCGTAGGAGCCGGTGAAAGCGTCGAAACCGGTGGCGTAGACGATGATGTCGAACTCGAACTCGCGATCGGTGGTGCGCAACCCGGTCGGGGTGATGCACTGGATGGGTGTCGCCTTGGCATCCACCAGTTCGACGTTGTCGCGGTTGTAGGCTTCGAAGTAGCGCGTCTCGAGCGGCAGGCGCTGCACACCAAAACCGTGATCCTTGGGGATAAGTTTCTCGGCCACGGCCGGGTCCTTGACCCGCTGGCGAATACGATCGGCGATGTAGTTCGAAATCTCCGCGTTCGCTTTCTCGTCGACGAAGATCTCGGGGAAGTTGGCCAGCCAGATGCTGAACCCGGGCTCATCGTACAGCCGGTCCCAGAAGGCTTTGCGCTCCTCGGGCGACACGTCGTAGAAGCTGCGTGAAGCGGGGATGTGCTCGAAGGCCGCCGGCGAGCGCGCGCAGGCGGCGAAAATCTCGTCGTAGCGGGCGCGGATCGACGCCATCTCTTCCTTCGAGATCGGGCCATTGTTGAGCGGCGCCGCCCAGTTCGCGCGGCGCTGGAACACCGTGAGCTTGGCGACCTGCTCGGCCACCACCGGGATGATCTGGATGGCGGTCGCACCGGTGCCGATGATGGCCATCCGTTTGCCGGCCAGATCGAGTTTCTCGTGGGGCCAGTCGCGGGTGTGGAAGGCCCGCCCCTTGAACTCGCCCATGCCCGGGATGCGCGGCAGCGTGGGCGTCTGCAGCGGGCCGATGCCGGTGATGACGATACGCGTGGTCAGAGTGCGGCCGTCCTTCAGGCGCAGGCGCCAGAGGTCGGCGCCTTCGTCGAATTCCATCGCCACCACGCAGCATTTGAACTGCATGTGCTTGCGCAGGTCGAGTTTGTCGACCACGAAGTCGAGATAACGCATCGTCTCCGGCTGGGGCGAGAAACGCTCGGTCCAATGCCACTCGTCCAGGATCTCCTTGGAGAAAGAGTAGCCATAGGTATAAGACTCCGAATCGAAGCGCGCGCCGGGATAACGATTGCTCCACCAGGTGCCACCGACACCGGCGTTGGCCTCGATCACCGTGGCGTTCATGCCGAGGTCGACCAGCCGTTTGATCTGATAGATGCCGGACACCCCCGCGCCGATGACGATGACTTCGTAGTCACAGGCGGCCTGCTGGGCTGCGGCTGGAGTGATTTGTGACGCGGTGGTTGCCATGGAGGGCTCCTTCAAAGCCGGGATGCAGTCCAACCGATCATCCGGGAAAAGGGAGCGATTGAACATACTGATTTCGTGGAGTGCCCGCTCCCCGGCGGCCACCCAAAATCCCCCACCTGTGGCCCCCTCAAACTCCCCCACCTGACCTGACCTGCAACAAAAAAGTGTCAGATTTATTTACTGACTGACTGCTGCGATGATGAGAGCCGAGCCGCAATTTAAACAGCTTCGACCGAGCTCGAATTATTCATTCCAGAACAGGGAGGTTCCGTATTGGCTAGAAGCCTTCGCACGCTGATTGCGAGTTATCCTCGTCACCTCGTTCAGCGTGGTCACAAATCGAAAAATAAATCTGACCCCTTTTTCGACCCGAGCGATTTGGAACAGCCGCAGGCTGGCCTCCCCTGCCCCGCTTCGCCGGTGTCACCCGCGCCCGGTATTTGCTGTTGGGCGCAAAAACGCCGTGGAATCGGACACCCAGCTCGCCCAGCTTTGCCGCCA
>CAZZPH010000329.1:0-3576 GCA_964655725.1 uncultured Hyphomicrobium sp. | reverse complement strand
ACGCTGCGTGGCATTGTTGCAACGCTGGCGCATGGCAAGGGTCAGGGCCGTAAACCATCCACATGACCTGCCTTGTTCTGGCCAAGTTTTGAGCCGAGCGATGCCCGGGAAAACATCACGGACGGTCGAACGGAATTCGACGCCGGGCCGCAGCCGCCGGACCGACGTCGCCGGGAGGTGAGAGGGGTCTGGCGTGTTCCAGGCGCCCCGCGCGGTTTGAGGGATGACCGGCCATCTCCTCCGTTGCAACACGGTGGGGACGAAAAGCGGCTCAACAGGAAAACAGGGGCATTTTCAATGCGAACCACGGGACGAGCGGGGAGTGTCGGTTGCGGCGCAGCACTGACGTTGTTGGTGCTTTCGGCGATGCCGGCGGCTGCACAGGAGCTGAGCGAGAAGTCGATCCGGACCTTCATGGATTATGCCTGGTCACTGACGCCGCAGCAGTTCTCCAAGCAGGACGGAACCGTGATCGTCATCGACAAGAGCAAGCCTGAGAGCGTGATGGTGCCCATCGATGCGGCACGCGAGGTGATCCGGGTGGGCCGTATTTCGGCGCACGCACAGGTCTGCGGCCTGACAGATCACCAGATCGTCAATCACCGCTCGCTCATGAAGCGAGAGGAAGAAAAGAAGGCCTGGAGCGACCAGCAGATGGTCTACATCAACCAGCTTCATCTCACGACGGTGATGCTGCTGACGGGGAAGATCCGGCTCGTGGAGAAGGATGGCGACAAGGAGGTCGTCATCGATGATGGTAAATCCGCCGCTCAGACCTGCACCGACGAGCAGCGTGCGAAGGTCCGGGACGTCATCACGGCATACGTAGAAAGCGGGCCGAATTTCAAGATTCCGGCGGGCCCTGTTGGGCAGGCGGGTGCGGCACCCCCGGCCACGGGCTCTACAACGCCTCCGGCCGCTGCCGTACCGGCCGCTGCCGCAGCTACAACCGGTCCAGAGTAACGCACGCGCCCCCAATAGTCTGGAGGCCGCGTCTGGTCTCAGGGCCGAACGGAACCATTGACGGCAACGGTGAATTTCACTAGGAAGCGGAGATCGCGGGCCTTAAACGGCCCGCGCTTCTTTTTGCGCACCCGTGGCGCGGGCCTCAGTTGCCTGCGCCTGTCGGCCCCGGTCCTCCCATTCAGGGTGGCTGGTTGGCAGAGGAGGGGGCGCTCCAGCGGGCCTGCACGCCGTGTGCGGCCTGCAACATCACATGGAGTGCCATATCGATGACCAAGCGTCTGACCGCCAAGCACAAAATCGACCGCCGCCTGGGCGAAAACATCTGGGGGCGGCCCAAAAGCCCGCTCAATAAGCGCGAGAGCCGCCCTGGGCAACACGGCGAGCGGCGCATGTCGAAGCTGTCGGACTTCGGCCAGCAGCTGAAGGCCAAGCAGAAGCTCAAGGGCTATTACGGCAACATCTCGGAGCGCCACTTCCTCAAACTCTACAAGGAAGCCTCGCGCGCCAAGGGTTCGACGTCGGAGCATCTGATCGGCCTTTTGGAGCGGCGCCTCGATGCGGTGGTTTATCGCTCCAAGTTCGTGCCGACGGTTTTTGCCGCGCGCCAATTCGTGAGCCACGGCCACGTCAAGGTGAACGGGCGCAGGGTGACGGTCTCGAGCTATCGGGTTCGGATCGGCGACGTGGTTGAGATCAAGGACGCTTCGCGTCAGCTGCCGCTGGTGATGGAAGCCATCCAGTCTGCAGAACGGGATGTGCCGGACTACATCGAGGTTGATCATTCCAAGATGACGGCGAAGCTGGCCCGCATCCCGGCGCTGTCGGATGTCCCCTATCCTGTGGTCATGGAGCCCAATCTGGTGGTCGAGTTCTACTCGCGCTGATCGGGGACTGCGCTCAAATTCGCGGTGTTTTCAAAGGGCTGGCGCCTCGCCGGCCCTTTGTCGCATTCAGGCCGCGGGTGGCTGGATGTTCGCGCACTTGCGATCGGGCGAGGCAATTTGTCATGGAATGGCCGTGCCTTGCTGTCGCAGGCTCATCTTTTTTCTGCCGCATTTCTGGAGCGGTTGGCCCGGACGACAACCTGGAACCAGGAGCGGAAGAGATGATCAGAGCTTTCTTTGCGGTGGCCACTGCCGCGATGGCATGTGCGGCGATACCAGCCGCCGAGGCCAAACCTTGGGATCCGACCCAGTCGCAGGGTTGGCAGCAGCAGGAGCTGGCGCCGCGGTCCAAGGCAAAGCGTGTGAGCGCACAACGCATGGTCCGTGCTGAGGTGGGCTACCAGAACAGCTACGCCGGCAGCGGACGCACGTATTCCGCGGGGCCTCGCCCGCGCAAGTGGTGCGGCTGGTGGATGCGCACCCAGAAGGGTGGCGGTCCGGAGTTCAACGTCGCCTGGAACTGGCGCAAGTATGGCCGCGCGCTCAGCGGACCGCAGGTTGGCGCTGTGGTCGTTTGGCGCGGTCACGTTGGCATGATTGTCGGACGGGCGGACAACGGCAAGTGGATCGTCAAGTCGGGCAACGACGGCGGTAAGGTGCGCACGCGCGCGCGGTCTGTATCTGGCGCCGTTTTCCGGATTTGAGACCTGCCAAGTCGTGTCGTTGCAAGATCCGGCTCAATCCTAGAACGACAAGGGCCGCCCGTCTGGGCGGCCTTTTCATGTGCAGCGATGGGAGTTCTGACGCGCAACACGTTCAGCGGTTGAGCGCGATGACCAGGGCTTTGGGGTTGCCGCCATTCTCGCTGATGTAGTTCTGAAACAGCGTGTTGAGGAACGACGTCATTTCAAAGCCGATGATTTCCGCCTCGCGAACCTTGTAGACGTTGCCGCGTTTGACGATACGCCAGCGCACATCGTACGTGGATCCATCCCTGAGCGTGATACGGCTATCGACATAGGTGCTGCCAGCGCTGGCCGACGACTGTCCGAGCACGACAGCTTTGCCGACAGGATACTTGGGAGCCTCCTTCGCCGCATAGCGTGCGATCCAGTTGACCATCCCGTTATAGTAGGCCGGCCGGTCTGATCGGGGCAGGCTGCTCGCGTAGCCACCTAAAGCGGTCAGGCCGATGGCTGGAAGGTCGGCGTGGCTCCGCAGAACGGTGGCGAAGGCGGTGGGCGATGCCGTCCGGGAGGCCGCCACGAGTTCATTTGCCACCCGCTGCATGTACTGGGCCGGTGTCTCGGCGAGCGCCATTGCGCTGCTGGCGATGAAGATGACAGCCGCAAAGGCGGTGCGCATCAGGGGACGGGAGCTTGTTGAAATCGACATCGACGTGTGCGCCTGCCTGGTCTGATTCTGAGGGTTGACGGGGTCGAGTCTGGCGACCGATTGCGGCATGCCAGTGGCCCGCGTGAACATCACCCACGATCTGGTAGACCCATGGATGCAGTGCCGTCAAATGCCGTTTGATGCGGCCTGAACTGAGGGGGCGTCGTGATCGCGCATGCGGTTGACACCTCCCGCTGCCCCTTCGCGAACCGCGGCCTCTTTCCAGATGCGGACGCACGAAGCATAGGGAATTTGGGGAAGTTTGAGCATATCGCAAATGCGCGTGATCTCAGCCGCGGGCACGTCGTGCGTCGCCAGCAGCCGCACAGAC
>CAZZPH010000328.1:0-3577 GCA_964655725.1 uncultured Hyphomicrobium sp. | reverse complement strand
ATCTGCGCATTGCGGAGAAGGGCGGCTGGCCGGCCGTGCCCGGCAACCGCATGTTGCGGCCCGGTGACGACGATGAGCGGGTGCCCGCCCTGCGCCGGCGGTTGCGCGCCACGGGTGAATTAAAGACATCTGGCTCAGGCTTTGAGAATTACAATTTCGATGGCGTGCTGGAGGAGGCGGTGCGGCGCTTCCAGGATCGCCATGGATTGCGCACGAGCGGGCGTGTCGATAAGCCGACGCTGGCTGCATTGAATGTGAGTGTTCAGGATCGCATCGCTCAACTTGAACTGAATCGCAATCGTATCGTGCAACTGCTGCAGATGCCGATCGAGGAGCGCTACATTCTGGTCAATGTGCCGGCTTTCCAGCTGGAAGCGGTCGAACGGTTTGATGTTCAGCTGCGTCACCGGGTGGTTGCTGGGCGTGTCGGACGTGAGACGCCCGATCTCCAGGCGACGATCAGAGGGCTCAACTTCTTCCCGTCGTGGCGTGTGCCCGACAGCGTAGCGCGTCTGGATGTGTTTCCGCGCCTCGTCAAAGAACCGGAATATCTCCAGCAGGAGAAGATCCGCGTCGTTCTGGGGGACTTCAATGGACCGGAGATTGATCCAAGTTCCATTGACTGGTCACAAGCAGATGCAAGCCGGGTGAAGCTGCGTCAGGATCCTGGTCCGCAGAACGCTCTGGGGCTTGTGCGTATCGACATGCAGAACGAGCATGGCGTCTACATGCACGACACACCGTTGAAGAACCTGTTTGAGCAGCGGTCCCGCGCGTTTAGCGCTGGCTGCGTGCGCGTGCAGGATGTCTTCAAGCTCGTGGAGTGGCTGGCACGCTATGAACCCGGCTGGGAAACGCCTGGGCAGGCCGACGCCGTCATCGAATCCGGCATGGCACTCGATGTCGTTTTGAGCCGCCCGGTGCCCGTCTACTTCGCCTATATCTCAGGCTGGGCCGAAGCCGACGGGACGATCCATTTCCGTCATGACATCTACAACCGGGACGGTCAGCCGTACGGGCCGGTGGACATGGTGGATGCCGACTCCCCGCCACCGCCCGCGCCGGGCCTTGCTCCCTGACAGCACAACCCGCCTGCTTCACTCGAGCGGCTCGCCCCACGATGGCCTGAGGCGATCGCGGGTCGCAGGTTCCCCGTGCGGGTCTGTCTCTTTGGCTCCTGCTGGCGGCGTGGAGCGGCAAGGCACGGCGCGCGCGAAGTCCGTCCCAAGGTGCGCCGCAACGTCCGTCCCAAGCTCCGGCGCCTTGCTTCCCGCCCCCGATCCTGCCACCCGGTCCTGGCACCCGGTCCTGCCGGCCGGAACGACAATTCTCTTGATCCCGCGCGCCGAGCCATGGCCGATTGAGGCGCATCGTCTCGCCGGCGCGTCTGGTCCGCTTCACCAACGCATCGGTCCTTGGAGGTTTCTCGTGATCGCCAGAGCCAAACCCCTCGTGCGGCCTTCCAACCCCTGCTTCTCGTCGGGCCCGTGCGCCAAACGGCCAGGTTGGACGGCTGCGGCTCTCGAGGGGGCGTTCCTGGGACGCTCGCACCGCTCATCCGCGGGCAGGAAACAGTTGAGGCACGCCATTGACCGGACCCGCGAAATTCTCGGCATACCTGACGCATTTCGAGTTGGCATTGTCCCGGGCTCCGACACGGGAGCGTTTGAAATGGCGATGTGGTCGATGCTGGGCGCGCGTGGTGTTGATGTTCTGGCATGGGAGAGTTTCGGCACGGGTTGGGCCGTTGACATCCGTGATCAGCTGCGGCTCCCGGATGCGCGCGTTATCGAGGCGGATTACGGCGATCTGCCGGACCTTGGGAGCGTCGATTTCTCCCGGGATGTGGTCTTCACCTGGAATGGCACGACGTCCGGCGTGCGCGTGCCCGACAGCGACTGGATTCCGCTGGATCGCGAGGGGCTCACCATCATCGATGCGACTTCTGCGCTGTTTGCCCAGCCCATCGATTGGGTCAAGTCCGACGTCGTGACCTATTCGTGGCAGAAAGTGCTGGGTGGGGAAGGCGCGCACGGCATGCTCATCTTGAGCCCGCGCGCCGTGGCCCGCCTTGAAAGCTACCAGCCACGTTGGCCGCTGCCGAAGCTTTTCCGCCTCACGAACAACGGTCAGCTCAACGAAGGAATATTCCGCGGTGAAACGATCAATACGCCATCCATGCTGTGCGTGGCGGACTATCTGGATGCGTTGAAGTGGGCGTCCGGGATCGGCGGCCTGCCGGCACTGATGGCGCGCGCCGATGCCAATGCGAAGGCGCTTGGTGATTGGGTGGCGCAGACACCGTGGGTCGACCATCTGGCGCGCGATCCCAAGACGCGCTCGAATACGTCGGTGTGCCTGAAGATTGTGGATCGGAGGATTGCGGACCTGCCGCTCGACGAGCAACGCGTCAGGATTGGGAGCATGGTCACAGCGCTTGAAACGGAAGGTGTCGCCTATGACATCGCCTCATATCGCGATGCCCCACCTGGATTGCGCATCTGGACCGGCGCGACGGTCGAGACAGCCGACATCGAAGCGGTGTTGCCGTGGCTCGAGTGGGCATTCCAGGCGGCCTTGAAACCTCAAATTTGAGCATAAAGGTTTCGAGCGCCTGCCTGCGATTGCAGACGCATGACATGCGCGCGACGGGCTGGGGATTTTCGGCAGCTTTCTCCTCGAGTGACGTGATGCAGTGTGCGCTGCCCGGGGGCGATCACGAGGGGGCTGTGTTGCGATCGAGACCCAGCCGGCAGGCTAGGAATGCTGGCTTGGATGAAATTCAGGTGCGGTAATTCGTGGTATTTGGGCAACGCCAGCGCGCAACCGTATCAGGATTGCGCGATTGATCGAGACTTCATGTCCCCATGGCGCCTGGAATTCCGCTGGCAGCGACTGATAAAGATCAGGCTAATCATCAGAGCTCATTCTTGTATTGCCGGACGAATCGCTTCTTTCTGAACGTCAAGACCGGGCGAATTTCGGTAGTGGGTCAGTTTGAAACTAGGCGGCTTTCTTGTAGGGGCCGCGCTTAGCTGGCTTGACTTCGGCTGCGTCCAAGAGCGCCACGATATCCGAGACTTCCCATAGGCGCGACGAGATACCCGCCGCCATGGCAGGCGTCATGCGCAGCTTCGAATGGATGCGGCAGAAGTTGTAATAGACGAAATGGAGCGCGACGGCATGAGCGTGGTTTTCGATCTTCTTTGAGAATGCATTGGTCAGCCGCGTGAACCGGCGCATGTGCATCCGCATCGTAAGGTTGGAGCGTTCAACATAAGACGTTGAAACGTGCTTTTCGTCCGGCTCGCCTTCAATGCGGGATTTCTTCGCTCCCGTGCATTCGGCGGGGCTATAGCGACCCTTCATGCTTTCGGGTGCGGACCCGTAAATTTTGACGAGCTGGGCGTAGTCTACGTCAGCGCCAAATGCGCCTTCGACCGCCTGCAAATACGCACCGTGGCCGTCCGACGTAAGTTGGACGCGGTTAGCTAGGCGAGACGCGAGGTCATGAACAAAGGCGTTTGCATATTCTGAGTCACGACTGATCGGCCCCCACCGAGCGGTCCAGTTTCAA
>CAZZPH010000327.1:0-3577 GCA_964655725.1 uncultured Hyphomicrobium sp. | reverse complement strand
CCCTTTAATTCTGGCCTGTTAACATCGATCTTGTTGGAAGGACCGTCTCGTCGCGGCACAGCTTCTCCCTCCCGGAGAGGCACAGCCGTTGCAGCAGACGGCGGAAAATGGATGTCATCGTGTCGGCATGACGCCGCGCGGGGCACCTGGACCGGGACCTTCGGAGTGCGCGTCATGGCAGGCGGCAAGATCGGATTGGCACTGGGCGGCGGCGCAGCGCGCGGCTGGGCGCACATCGGCGTAATCAGGGCACTGGTGGCGGCCGGGATCGAACCTGACATCATCGTGGGGACCTCGATCGGCGCAGTGGTGGGTGGTTGCCACGTGGCCGGCCGGCTCGACGACCTGGAAGACTTCGCACGCGGCCTCACCAAACGCCGCGTTTTCGGCTACCTCGACTTCAATTTCTCCGGAACGGGGCTCATATCGGGCCAGAGACTCTGCGAGCGCCTCGACCGGCATCTGGCCGGCGTTCGTATCGAAGACCTCCCGCGCCGCTTCACTGCCGTGGCGACCGAGATCGGATCTGGACACGAGGTCTGGCTGTCACGCGGCCGGCTCGTCGATGCCATCCGCGCCTCCTACGCGCTGCCAGGCATTTTCCGGCCCGTCAAAGTTGACGGGCGCTGGCTGTTCGACGGCGCACTCGTCAATCCCATTCCCGTATCCGTCTGCCGTGCCCTTGGCGCGCGTTACGTGATCGCGGTTAATTTGAACTTCGACATCTCAAGCCGGTCGGCGGCGGCCGCAGCCGTCATGGACCAGATGGTCAGCGAGACGGCCCCCGCCGTCGAGGACGCAAAGCTCAACGCCGAAGCCGAACCTGCAAACGCGGGCGGAGGGGCGCGCTGGTTGCTCAGCCGTCAACTGTTCGGCAAGAACGAAGATACGCCCGGGATCTCCACCGTCATGGTGGATGCGTTCAATATCGTGCAGGATCGCATTGCCCGCTCGAGGCTGGCGGGAGATCCCCCGGATGCATTGATCAGTCCGCGCCTGCACGGCATCGGGCTGTTTGATTTTCACTGCGCAGAGGAATTGATCCGCCGCGGCGAGGCGGCGGCACGGCGCGAGATCGAGGATGTCGCGCGGGAATTGAAGTTGCGCCGTGACGTCGACACGCGATTGAGCGCCAGCCCCTGATGATCTCCGCGCAAATTTGCGCGTGCTGGCAAAGCTAGGCGGCCACACACCGGCAACCTGCGCGGCTTAACTCGCTCCGCAATTGAGCGCACACGCTGCGCCAAGTTTCCGTCCGTGCGCGCGCCTGAGCACACCGCCCGCGCCGTCACGGCCAAACGGTAGAGCAGTCGTCAGCCGGTCGCGAGATAGTCCCGCATCGCAGAGACTTCCATCTCAACTTCCGCCAAGTGGTTCTTGACGATATCACCGATCGATACGATGCCCACCAGACCCTGATCCTCGACGACCGGCAGATGGCGGAACCGTCCCGCCGTCATCATCTGCATCAATTCATCGACAAGGCTGGTCTCCTGGCACGTGACAACTTCGCTGGTCATGAAGCGCGAAACGGGCGCTTCAAGCGCTGCTGCACCGCTTTCGGAAATTGCGCGGATCACATCGCGCTCCGAAATGATCCCATCGACGTTTCCGTTCTCGCCGACCACGACGATGGCTCCGATCTTGCGGTTAGCCAGTTTCGCGACGGCCTCTTGCAAGCGCGTATCCGGACGCACGGTGGTTACGGAGCGTCCCTTGGCCTTCAGAATGGTTGCGACATTCATCCAGAGGTCTCCTGTGCTCGTTCCTCGGTTGACGCGAGGTTACATCTGACACAATGGGTGACGGCGCCATTGCTGGGCCAGCATTATGCCCGACCCATGCACCGTCAGATGCAGGTATCGTGATGGAAGACGCCTGCGTGCGCAAGCATTCAATCGCAATTTGGTTCCTCATCGGCGCGATATCGCGGTGCAATATCGAACAGGCCGATCAATGCGAACCCAGCGATAAATCCGCCGATATGGGCTTCCCATGCAATTCCCCCACTTCGAGAGGGATCGCCCAGACCGAAGTACGCGGCGATATTCATGACAATAAAAACGGCCACGACGAGAAGAAGTCGCCGATCCTGCAATGCAGCACGAAGCGGCTCCAGCGGCACGCTCGCCACCCGATCGCGAAGTCCGCCCATGCCGCCCTCATCGACCGCGCTGAAGAATAAGCGCATCACGCCCCCCATCAGGCCGCAGATGGCGCCCGATGCCCCGATCATGGGCGCGAGCAGACCTGGATTGACGGCGAGAAACGCCGCTGCGCCTGCCAGACCGCACACAAGGGAGAAGACCAGAAATCGGCCCATGCCGACGCGCTGTTCGATCGCTGCGCCGAATGCCAGGAGCGTCGCGACGTTAACGAGGAGATGGGTCAGATCTCCATGAACGAACATATGGGTCAGGAGCGAGGACCATGTCGCAACATCACCGCCCGGCAGCTCCGCCGCATAACCTGCGAACCGCGCCGGCATGAGCGCCAGCGCCAAAACGAGCCAGGTATCCGACGCCTCGCTGAGAAAACCGCGAACAACGTGAAGGGTGACGATGGCGCCGAGCACAAGCAGAACGCCAGGAGGGATGTGGAAGAGCGGTTCGTGCCGATCCCTCTCCACGTGCTCTTCGCTCTCCACGGCGGCTCCCCGGTCAGGCTGTTTCCGGTCGAGTTAAGCGGTGTGGCCCCCTGGCGGCAACCATTAATGCGCCCACCCGCCGCCGTGCACCGCAGTGGCACGGAAGATGCGTTGCGCCCGGCCTCACGGGGCAGGAAGCCGGGCCCAGGGTCCATCACCCGCCGCAGGCCGGGCAAGAACATACAGCGCATGAAACATCAAACGACCAGGTCGCTTTACACATATTGGAACGCGTTACGCGGGGAGCGTCTCGCGCCACGGCGGTTCGAGATCGAGCCTGGCCGCATTGGTGACATCCTGCCAGATACCTTCATCCTGGAGCGTCAGGATCAGCAGTGCTTCCCCTACCGGTTAACCGGAACGCGGATCTGCGAGCTTTTCGGTTCCGACTTCCGCGGGACCGACTTTATGTGGGGCTGGCCCGAACGCGATCTGCCAGCACTCAGATCCCGCCTCAATACCATTTCCGTCCAGGGGGGTGCTGCCGTCTTTACGGCCGAGGGTATCACTGACAGCGGGCGCAGCATTCTTCTGGAAATCATTGCTCTTCCGCTGGTTCACACGCATGCTTTCGCTGACCGGTTTCTCGGAGCTATTTCACCTTTACAGAGGCCGGCTTGGCTGGGTTCTGAACCTATTGCGGCCCGGCAGCTTCTGAGCGACGACATCATCTGGCCCGATGGGCGTCCGCGCGACATCGTGGATGTGATGGACCGCCAGTCTCCCTTTGTCCCGCGCATGCGCCACGCGCGCATCGTGCGCCAGGACCGCCGTCAATTCCGGGTCTACGACGGGGGACGCACCGACCCCAGCATTGAAGAAAGCTGATCCGGCCTCACCATCAGCCCATCAGATCCAGGCAGGATGCGCACATCCTTGCACCCCGCCCGCCCGGCCCGGCGGTGGCGATCTTCACGATGTCTTTGTCCC
>CAZZPH010000326.1:0-3601 GCA_964655725.1 uncultured Hyphomicrobium sp. | reverse complement strand
GGTTCCAGCTCTGCCTGAAGGAAGGCCTCACAGTTTATCGCGATCAGGAATTCTCCGCCGATGAGCGCGATCCGACCGTGCAGCGCATCCTCGACGTTCGGCAACTGAAAGCGATGCAGTTTCCCGAAGATGCGGGCCCCCTCGCCCATCCCGTGCGCCCAGACAGCTATATCGAGATCAACAACTTCTACACGGCCACCGTCTACGAGAAGGGGGCAGAGCTTGTGCGCATGATCGAAACGATCGTGGGCCCGGCGGCGTTCCGCGCCGGCATGGATCTCTACTTCGCGCGCCACGACGGTGAAGCGGCAACGATTGAGGATTTCCTCGCGTCCTTCGCAGACGCGAGCGGGCAGGATCTTACACAATTCAAACTCTGGTACGAGCAGGCTGGCACGCCCGAACTCATCGCCTCACTCGCATGGGACCGGGCAACCAGCACAGCGGTGCTGGAGATCGATCAAATCCAGCGCGCCACGTCCGGCCAGCCGAAGAAGCGGCCTCTGCACATTCCCGTTCGCATGGCCCTTTTGAATACCGAAGGGCGCCCCTTCGATCTGATGCTCGACACCGGCGAGCGCCTCGCCGATGGCATCCTTCACGTCCGCAAGCGTTCCGAGACATTCCGCTTCACAGGCATCGGAAGCCGCCCGGTTCCCTCACTATTGCGCCATTTCTCGGCCCCCGTGCGCCTGACGATGGATCTGCCCAACCGGCACCTGGAGCATCTCATTTCTCACGACGGGGATCTCTTCAATCGCTGGCAGGCCCTCAACACCTACGCGATGCGAACGCTGCAACAGATCACCGGGCAACTGAGCGAAGGGCGGCGCAGCACACGCGGGGCGTCGTTCGCAAAATCACTGGGCGCGGCCATCGCGGCACCCGGCCTTGATCCGGCCTACCGTGCCGAGTTGCTGCGCCTTCCCAGCGAGTCGGACGTGGCGCGCGAAATCGCGAACAACGTCGATCCTGAACTCATCCATCACGCGCATCGCCATCTGGCGCGCGCCGTCAGTCAGATGCTCGGCGACGAACTGGAGGCTCTCTATGCGCGGATGGCGCCGCGCGGCGCGTTTTCGCCCGATGCACGGAGCGCTGGCCGGCGTGCCTTGCGCAATGCTGCCCTGTCGCTCCTGGCGGCGCGTGCCGAGGCCAAGGATCTGCGCAGGGTCGTGAGCCACTATCGCAAGGCGCAGAGCATGACGGAGGCCGCCCACGCTCTCGTTCTGGTCGCAGCGCTTGATATCCCCGAACGCGAAGACATCCTGGCCGATTTCCACGAGCGCTGGAAAGGCGATCATCTCGTGATCGACACGTGGTTTGCCGCCCAGGCGTTGTCCCCGCGCGAGGACACCTTGGACCGGGTCCGGAACCTGACGCGCCATCCCCTCTTCAGCCCTGGAGCCCCCAACAAAGTGCGCGCGCTGATCGCCAATTACGCGATGCAAAATCCCCGGCAGTTCAATCGTCCTGACGGCGCCGGGTACGCTTTTGTTGCTGATGAAATTCTCAAAATCGACCAGCTCAATCCTCAGATTGCCGCCCGGATCGCGGGAAGCTTCCGCAGCTGGCGCTCGCTCGAACCCGGCCGAAGGACGCTCGCCCGCAAGGCGCTCTCACGCATTGCACGTACACAAACGATCTCACGCGATGTGCACGAGATGGTGTCCCGAATGCTCGAGACCTGAACATAATGCGAAATTGCGCTTGACCCGAATTATTCTCCCTCGACAGCCGAGTCGCGAATCGGTGAGTCTGGGGGTGCGAATCGGGCTGCGTAACGCTGCGGATCGCACTGGGCAGACGATCACGACGACGGGGCGAGGGGGTTGGGATGGTGTGGACAACGTCCACCTGTCCACGGGGAGGGTCTGCGCGCACGCAGAGCCTGCAGCCGTGGCTTGGCAAAATGATCGCACGATCTCTCGAACTGACGAGCACGGCGAGCTTACGCTTCCTGCCTGCGGTCGCATTCATTCATCTCAGCACGATTGCTGTGGCGGTGCTGTCTCCTGATGGGATGCCGCTTCCCTTGTTGCTCACAGTTTCGGGGCTGCTTCTGGCCGTTCTCTCTCTCTCCCGGCCAGAGCAGCCCACGGCCGCTGCGCCCCATATCACGGCTGCTGACGCGGATGCGGGCCGCTTCGATGCGCATACCCTGGATCTGGAGCGTCAATCGCAGCGCCTCGTCGAAATCGCCGACCGCGCGAGCCGGGAGCGGCGCGAGGCGGAAATGCGCGGTCAACTCTGGGCCGAACTGACGGCCCGCATGAGCCATGAACTGCGCACGCCCCTCAATGCCGTGATCGGATTTTCCGACCTCATGAACGCGGAGATCTTCGGGCCACTTGGACATGATCGCTATCGCGACTATACGCGCCACATCCGCGAGAGCGGCCGAAATCTTCTCAAAAGTGCAGAAGACACACTCGCCCTGACATCGTCACTGGGCAACACCGACGCACCGAAGTCCTCCATCGATCTTGACGCCGCAATCGCCGATGCCTGGTCATTTTTCGGGAGCGATCCGGAAGATCGCGGCATCCGGCTCGACGTCACGCACTGCGGTAACATCGAAATTCTAGGCGAGCAGCGCACGACGCGGCAGATCCTCATCAATCTCCTGGCGGACTGCCTGGAGCGCACACCGGTGGGCGGCACCATTCATTTCAATGCTGCAGGCGATACCGACGTCGTCGCGATCACGATCACAATTCCCGGCGCGCTCCCCCGTCAGGCGCTTCCCGAAGCCCCCCTGGCGCTGTGCATCGCCCGCGTCCTGCTCGAGCAGCAGGGGTCGGGTCTCATGGAGTCGACCACGAACGCCGGAGACTGGCGCGCGGCGACATTCCTCGATCGCGCATCGCAACGCGATTTCTTCACCTCGACGCTGCAGTAGCCGAACGGGGTCAGTGACCGAAAGCGGGGTCAGACCCCTCCTCAGGGGTCTGACCCCACACATTGACCCCACACATTCGATCAAGAACGAACAGGCGCTCGGCTGCCGCCGCCGTGCGATCCACCGCGGGTGCTGACACGCAAGGCGGCTAGTCCGCCGATGCTCCGGCCGGATCATCTGATTTGCGGCGATGGCGGCTCCCACCGAAGCGCATCCGCTTGCGCCAGCCCTCGGCGAACTTCTGCCGCTCCTCAGGCGTCATCACGTCGATGGACCTCAAAAGCACGTCGACACCGTTGTTGCGCATATGATCGTCGGCAGCCGCGATCGCCTCCATGATCGTGCGCATACGCTGGGGATCGTAGTTGGGTGAGGCCAATTCCTCCACAGCGCGCATACGCACCGCGCGCGACTTTTCCCGCAGCTCCTTTACGGAGCTTCGCGACTGGCGCAGCAATTCGCGAATGACGATTTTGCGATCTTCAGGCAGCTTTCCGGAGAAGTGCATCAATCCGAATTCAGACGGCGTCGGCGCCCAGCGCGGCGGACCGTGAGGCCGATGCATGAAGAACGCTCCTGCCACAGCGCCGATGACAAGAAGATTGATCGCAAGAGAGGCGACGAGCAGCCAGCGCCAGCGTGAAGACCGCGCGGTCCCCGGTGGCAGGCCGCTGGGATCGTGCGGGCCGGGCGGCGCCG
>CAZZPH010000325.1:0-3602 GCA_964655725.1 uncultured Hyphomicrobium sp. | reverse complement strand
CGGCAGGCCGCACCCGGCGTCAAGATTTCTGCGCGCAGCTTTGGCCGCGATCGCCGCTATCCGATTACCAACCGGTTTCGAGACCGTTTGGAGGCTGGGTTCCAGGACATGAAGCAGACGCTCGCCAAGCCTCGTGCCGATAGCGGCGATTGAGCACCGTCAGGACCTTCCCGGTTGGTGAAGTGGCGGGCCCTGACGGTTGCGTTAAGCCCTTTCCAAGGCATTGGATGTAATGTTTGCGGCCCCGAGGGTTCGCAGCACAGGTGAGAGAAGACCATGACATTGCCGCTCAGATTCGGTGCGGCTCCGCCGATGTGGGAGCTTGTTCCTGCAGGTCAGGGCGATGCGTGCGACACGGTCCGTATCGCCAACCGGAGTGTTCCGGTGGCCAGCATCAAATCTGTGACCGGGCAGCGCCACATTGAACGCGATGCGGCTGGCATTTTGATCATGGGGCTGATCTCCATCGTGCTGGGACTTGTCCTGTTTGCTGGCGTTGCTCATTTCGATTGGAGTTTGCACAATCTGATTGGTACGCTGCTGCTGTGTGGCCTGGGTGCTGCCAGCGTGCGGGAAGGCTTTGCCGCCGAAGACGTTTTCTACTGGCAGCTCCGCATCGAGACCCATGATGGCGAGGTGATCTTCACGACCGCCGATGCCACGGACGCCGCGGCATTGAGGCAGGCGCTCGACGGGGTGTGATGTCCCGGCCTTGTGTTTGTGCCCGGTCAGGGTAGGGTGCGCCCCCACCGAACTTAACTCCTGGGAGCCGGACCACCAATGCCGCCGATCCTCCGCTTTGCGCCCAGTCCCACGGGGCATCTTCATTTCGGCAACCTGCGCACGGCAGTGCTCAACTATCTCTTTGCACTCAAGAGCGGCGGTACTTTCCTGTTGCGACTCGACGACACGGACAGTGAGCGCTCGACGGAAGCTTTCGCGCAAGACATCCGCACGGATCTGTCATGGCTGGGGTTCAACTGGTCGCGCGAGGAGCGGCAATCCGCGCGTACGGCGCGATACGCCGAGGTGGCCGAGGCTTTAAAGCAATCAGGCCGCCTCTATGCCTGCTACGAGACTGCCGAGGAACTGGAACGCCGCCGCAAGAGGCAACTCGCTGCGGGCAGACCACCGATCTACGACCGGACGGGCTTGACGCTCTCTGCGGCTGACCGTGCGCGGCTGGAAGCGGAGGGCCGCCGGCCGCACTGGCGCTTCCGTCTCGCGAATACGCCCAGCAACGCGAAGCCCGGCGGCGCGGACATGATGCCGGTGCACACGCAGATAGCCTGGGACGATCTCATCCGGGGACACCAGACGATCGATCTGGGTTCACTGTCCGATCCGGTGCTGATCCGCGCTGACGGCACATTTCTCTATACCTTCACCAGCGTCGTCGATGATATGGACTTCCAGAT
Organism: uncultured Hyphomicrobium sp.; assembly: GCA_964655725.1. Lineage (GTDB taxonomy): Bacteria > Pseudomonadota > Alphaproteobacteria > Rhizobiales > Hyphomicrobiaceae > JAGVSR01. The sequence continues at coordinate 2,184 of CAZZPH010000325.1, read as the reverse complement.
CACGCACATCATTCGCGGCGAGGACCATGTCACGAATTCGGGCGTGCAGATCGACATCTTCCGCGCGCTGGGAGCAAACGCTCCCCAGCTCGCGCATCACGCCCTGCTGGTGGCCGCGGGAGACCTGAAGATGTCCAAGCGCTCCGGCGACATGGCCGTGCGCAATCACCGCGATCTGGAGCCGATGGCCGTTGCGAGCTATGTTGCCCTCATCGGCACGTCGGGGGCGATCGAGCCTGTGCGATCGATGCGCGACCTGGCCGAGCGTCTTGATCTTTCGCAGATCTCGACGTCGGCGGCGCGCTTCGATCTGGCCGAGCTGAAGGCGCTCAACGCACGTTTTCTCCATCAGACCCCATTCGATGAGGTGTCGGAACGCCTTGTACATCTCGGAGTGGGAGGCGGAGAGCCGTTCTGGCTGGCCGTGCGCGGCAACGTCACTGTTCTGGATGATGCGGTGTCGTGGTGGCGCGTGGCGTCGGGGGATATCGAGCCTGTCATCGAGGACGCCAATCTGGTGCGCAGTGCCGCCGGGCTGTTGCCGCCTGAACCGTGGTCCGAAGCCACCTGGGGAGCGTGGACCGGTGCGGTCAAGGAGGCGACCGGCGCCAAGGGCCGCGCGCTGTTCCATCCGCTGCGGCTGGCGCTCACGGGACAGGACAGCGGGCCGGAATTGAAGCTCCTGCTGCCATTCATCGGGCGCGAACGAGCGTTGGCGCGGCTGCAGGGGTGATCCGCTTGAGACGATGCCCGTTGCTGATCCGCCGCGGGTCTAAGGCGTGACCGTTTCGGAAGACCAGCCAGATGTGGCCGCCGGCGTGGACTGCTGCGTGCCGGCATCCACGCTCGTCAGCTCGGCTTCCTTGCAACTGCAGCCTTTGACGAACTCCTTGCGGTAACGGAAGGCGGTGCGCAACTGCGTATAAGGCGTGTTGGTCTGCGCGCCGACCATCTGTTCCACGGCGCCGCCGGGGTTCTGGTAGTAGAAGAGTTCGGTGGGAGCCGCGCACCGTGACTGGCAGGCCTCCGCATCGCGCTCGAAATGGTTGGGCAGCGTGGAGAAGCTGATCGGGAAATAGTAGCCGTCACACAGTCTCACACACATCGTGCGGTAGGTGGCATAGGGCAGACTTGAGAACGATCCGCCCAGCCCGCCGCCGGGAACGCCGCCGCCTTCGTCCTGCCAAAGCGAGGAGAAGGGGTTGTTGTCGCGCCGGGCGGCTTGCTGCGAGTACGTCGCGCCGCAGTTGTTGCGCGCCAACTCGCGGATGATCTCGTCCTGATAGGAGCGGCCGGATGTGGCGGCCAACTGATTGCGCTGAGTCTCAAGGTCGGCGAGTTGGCGCTTGTAACCTTCCACGCTACGCGAAAGGTCGACGCACTTCTTCGTCCGCCTCAGCGTCTTGGAAAACAGGAAGTACTCGTAGCAGTTGGAGCGGTCGAGTTCGGCGGCGGCCGCCCGCTGCTGCTGCTGGGTCTGACGGAGCTGAGTCTCGACCATCGGCAGGAGGTCACGCGACTGCCCGCCCTTCTGGCTCTCCTGGACGAGGCGCTGCTCAAGCTGAAGGCAGATGGCCGGCTTCTGAGATGTCTGGCCTTGCGCGAAGGGCGGCGCTGCAGGCTCGGGTGGCGGACGCCATTGCGGTTGGGGCTGCTCGGCGGGTTTGGCGGCAGGTTCATCCCACGGCCAGGTGAAAAGCCCCTGCGCGCCCGCCCCCGTATTGAGCCCCATGCCGGCGAGCACAGCACCGGCGGCAACGGACGCCAGGGCAATGTTGCGAAGGCGTACGAAAACGCGCATTCGGCTGGTTGACGAAGCGGCCGTTCTCCCCTGTGAGATGTGCTCTTTTCTCATGCCGCTTCAGGTGTTTTTCCTAATCCAGCGCGCCGGGTCCCGAACTTCAATCAGGTCCGGCGGTTTTCAAGGTCACTCTAGCGCCCATTTCGGGGTACCGCGATGGACATTGCTATCAGCCGGAGTGCCTCGCGCGCCGGTTCATCGGGCCCGCCAAGGTCCGGATCGGTCCTAGCTATGGCATAGGCGTCTATTTGGGAGCAATTGCGGCGCCTGAAAGAACGTGGAAAAGCTGTGGCAGCGCGGCGGCTTGACGGCACAAGCCTCGTGACCGCATAAGCCGGGCATGACCTCGCGCATCTCTCAACGCGCCGTAAACCGGTGTTGCG
>CAZZPH010000324.1:0-3606 GCA_964655725.1 uncultured Hyphomicrobium sp. | reverse complement strand
GCAGCCGACGGCGGCGGTGATCGCAAGCCGCCGCGGCTGAAGCGCGGGCGTTAGGCCACACACGGAACCGAGTGAACACGCATGGCCCGAGTAGATCGACTTGAGATCGCCAAGGTAGTTGTCGCACCTGCGATCGCGTTGTTCGTTGCGGTTGTCGGCTGGATGCTCACCACCCGCTACAACACAACGCAGCTTGATGTCGCAATGCAGCGCGGGGCAGCCGACGTTGAAATTGCACGGATCAACGCCGCCATGCGCTACATGGAACTGGTTCGCAACCTCCCGGAGGCGGACGCCGGTCAGCGCCGACAAGCCATCGCAATTGCCGCGCCGGTCCTGCCTCCAGATCTGGCTTTTCGACTGGCCATCGACCAACTGCCGGACGACCCGTCCACTCTGGATGTTCTGATGCCCAAGTATGGGCGCGAGGCGTTCCCGTACCTGGCGAGGCACCTAGAAGTCCCATTCCCGGAAGTGAGACGTGCGCTCGACCCAATTCCTGACTCTGGACCTTTTGCCAAGCAGCCGACCGACCGCGAACGTCGAGCCTCGGGACTATTGCGCTACTTGCGTGAGCGAGGTCAGTCCACACCACTCTTCAAGTATCTGGTCTCAAGCAGCTACAACAACGAGCAGCTCCGCCCAACCGCGCTTGTTCTCTACTTCGATGACTATCGGTCGTCGCTCCGAGACGCTGCCGGGTACGTAGTTCAACAGGCGTACGAACGCGTCCGTGCGGAAGGAGAATTTCGCTCCTACATGCGCGACCCATCGCTGACCAACAGGGCTAAGCAGGCTATTGCCTTTGCCTCCGCTATCGTCTTCGGACAACAGTGGCAGTATCAAAGCGACGTCTTCGCTCGTGAGGCTGCCCTGCGATTCTGGGAAGGGATGGATGTCGCACGTGGTGCCACCCCAGTCGAAGGATCCCTTCAGGCGTACGTGTTCGAACGCGTATTCCACTACAACAATCCTCCGGGAACCGACGACTGGTTCCGAGGCGAAGCCGTCACGCTGGCATCGGCGGGCCTACGAGACGCGATATTGAGGTCGAATCTCTCGCGTCTCAATTTTGATGACGTGCGACTGATTCTCTATGGGTACGCCAGCTCTCCGACGGTTGGTCGAGCTCCCGCTTATCTGACTCCTCCAGATGTCGTCGAAGTCATGCGGGCGCTTCTTGCCTGGGCCAATACAGCCGAACGGCGAAGGGATTTGGCAATGGAACTCGGGAGTCTGAGCGGTCATCACGTGTTCCTGCAGATGTTGCCGAGTAGTCAACCGAAACAAGAGTTCTCGAAAGAGGAGGACGATCAGCGTCGGTGCGAAGCTGCAAGGGCCTATGCAAGTCTCCTTCTTGATTGGTACGGCAAGTACAACGCGCCCGAGTGGCCACCTGCGAAGTTCTTTGACGAGGTCGCGAACGAATTCCCGGATTTGGAGAGCCGCATCAATCGGCAAGCGTGGGGTCTCGGAAAAGCTTGGCCGTCGGAATCAAGTCGTGGCTGCAGGAAGTAGAAGTCGGCGCGCGGTCGCCAAGTGTGGCCTAACAACCGGTTGCAGCGGACGGTCCGCTGCGCGGCCCGCCGCTGAACCGGAGCGTTGGGCCGTGATTACGAAGTACGCGCTGACAATCTTGCTGTTCGCGGCTGCCGCCGCGACTCCAGCAACAGAACCCTTGCTGGGCGGGTACTCAGTCGGACCATTGCGGGAGCCGCTCTTTGACGAAGCTGCCGTGGTCGTGGAGACGACCGCGATCAATAACTGGCTTACCGCAAATATCCAGAAGCTCACCTATGACCAGATGAAGGGCCCAAGGGAGCACCTGTATTACCTGATTGATTCTCGCGTGAAGCAGATATACGCGTCCGAAAAGCGCGTTCTGCCGGCGAAGAACGATCCTTTATTGGAGATTCTCTTCTCCTGGTCGGAGTACCTTGGTGTCTTTGGTGGAGCACAGGCCTTTAATGCGGTGAAGGCTCCTTCATCTCCTGCGAAGACTCCCGGGATGAAGCTTCCGGAGGGAGTCGATTTGCAGCTGGCTGGAGACGTATTCACGGTCAATTCCAAAGCGCGATGGTCAATCACGTTCCCCTACTATTTTATGGTGTGGAACGTCGGTGATTTCACGGCGAAGGGCGGCCCACGTACCCAATTGGTAGCACTTTCCACCGGCGCCTCTAAAGATAAAAGTTCTGCAGGTCGCTCCCAAGCCACATTGATGTTTTTGTTCTCTCCTGAGAAGTACGAGACCTTCGAGAGCTATTGGAGAGGCCAAATGGGCATCGGCGTCGACATCAAGCCTGCGGCGCTCGGCGTGAAGGACCTCAAGAGCTTTCACGTCGTTGATGAAAAGGCCCAACTGCACAAGGAGTTCACGTCCTGGTCGGATAAAACCGGTTCATTCGCCGTCGCATATCTTGGTATTGAAGGTACGTACGAGTGGAATCGGCCGCACTTCATTGATTTCCTGCGAAGCATCAAGACGCATGAATAATCACGGCCCAACAACGCGCTCCACTCGGACGCCCTCGCCCTGCGGGCTCGGGTTCCCTCGCTCACTTCGTTCGCTCGGCGCCGGTGAGCGCGGGCGTTAGGCCTCTCAGGAGTTTGTAGCAATGTCAGATATTAGTTTCGAGCCTCGTGTCACTCCAAGGGACGCTAAAGACGGGCTCCTATCCGCGATTATCGGGATAGTTCAGATGGGCGTGATTTTCGTACTTCCTGGATTTGCCTGTTATCACCTAACGGATAATAAGGCCATCGCTATAGGTCTTGGAATTGCGCTATACATCATTTTCGCACTACACTCGGTTCATAATATAGTCATGTCGCCTGATGGCCTTCGTCTCGCGCGAATTTTGGGCCGCCCTGCTTTCATTCCCTGGTCAAGCGTTACTTCAATTCATGAGGTGTCGCGTGCTGAGCTAGTTTTTCGCGGGTGGTTATGGCCTTTGGTTCTACCTCGCGAAATGACGCCATCGCTTACATCGCTTGGTCACTTTCGCATCGATTTCGATGATAGGTCGGTTTATTTTCCTCCCGCAGACCCAGCGGCTTTCATTAGTGCCGCGCAGGACTATTTCAATCGGTTAAAGGCAATACGGTCAGAGGCCTAACTATGCAATCAACCCGACGCCGGAACAGTCTCTCAGCGAAAACCGAGCCTTTGCCGCCGGCGCGGGTTATTGCGGCGTTAGACGCCAGGGACACCTCGTGTAGAGCCCAATGTGACAGCCGATCTCCAAAACCGAGCGACTAAGGTGCGCCGCACACTCATGCGAGTAATCGGGGGCATCTTGGGCGCAGCGTTCATTTGCGTGGCGCCCTTAATCGAAGCTCCCGTTGACAGCATCTGGCCGCGCTGGGTTGGGGTCGGCAGCATTATCGGAAGCGGGGCCTACTTGGTCTTCTTTGCCATTACCGGCCGAACTGACATGATCAGATCAATAGCCAGGCGCTTCCGATAACTGCCAGCGGGCAGGCGTCTAACTAAGCGTTGGAGCGGACCGTGACTGATGGTATGCAATTGCAGTATACGGTTGGGCCGGCCGCTCAACTCACACGTTAGGCGCTTTGCAGTTTATGCGTCCACACTTCGTAGCA
>CAZZPH010000323.1:0-3617 GCA_964655725.1 uncultured Hyphomicrobium sp. | reverse complement strand
ATGGGACTGGCCTCCGCCATCGATCGCGTCGAAACCTACACCGGCCATTTCTGGGAGGATTTGCTGCCGCCAGTGGCGGCGCGCCGTGTGCCTCAGCCGTCGCTCCTGCGCACGCATCCCCCATCCGCGGAGCGAATTCAGAGACTGCTGACCCTGGGACGCCGGCCTGCACCCGACCCCCTCGTCATTGTCGAGCGCCCCATGATGTCTCTGGTCGGGATGGGCCCTGCAGCACTCAAACCACGCTATCGATGGCCGGGCGTCTGGTTCTGATCGTCCCCGCCGTAGCCCGACCCGATCGTGCGGCGCACTGACTTCAGGCCATTCATGCCGCATTCATTGTGCCGCCGCCAAGATGCCATCGTTTCGGCACCAGCCGGTCGCGTACCTGCGTGATTGTTGCGCTTTCGCGATTCCAAGGATCGTATGTGCCATGACCCTTTCTTGCGCCCTTCGCTCCGCCCTGCTCCTCGTAGGCCTGACTGCGACGGGCCTCGTTGCCCTTTCACCCACCGCCTGGGCCCAGCACGTCTATCGCGAGTACGAGCACCCCGGTCCACGTGAGCTGACCGACGAAGATATCCGCCGTCTCTCCATCGAACAGGGACAGCGCGCGCGCGAACAACAGCGTCATGAGCGCTGGCAGGACGAAGAAGAGGACGACGAGGAGGAGGACGACGGCGAGTACCGGGACGAGCGCTACTCTGACGGGCAGAGTTTTAAAGACGATGATGTGGACGACGTCTCGTTCTTCTACGAGGAACTGGAAGACGACGGGCGTTGGTTCGAGCATCCCCGCTATGGCTATGTCTGGAGCCCCCATCGCGTCTCAAGCGACTGGCGGCCCTACTCACGCGGTCATTGGGTCATGACAGATGCCTATGGCTGGTATTGGGTTTCCGAGGAACCATTCGGCTGGGCAACGTATCACTACGGCCGGTGGTTCTACGAGCCGCGTACCGGCTGGGTGTGGGTGCCTGGAACCCGGTGGGGGCCGGCGTGGGTCGCCTGGCGCTCAAGCCACGATTATGTCGGCTGGGCCCCATTGCCGCCCGATGCCATCTGGAATTCCGGCCGCGGTACGATCGTCTATCATGAGACCCTCTATGCAAGCCCGAGCTTCTCGGTCTCATGGTCATTCGTGGAACCCGTCTACATGACCTCTCCCGGCCTTTGGCGCTACTGCGCTCCGCGCGACCGCGTGCCCCATATCGTGCGCCGATCCCAATCCCACACACGCTATGCGGTCAACGGAAAGCGCATCGTCAACACCGGCATTCCTGTGGGCCGCGTCGAGCGCGCCGCACGCAAAACCGTTCCCCGGCTCCAAGTGGCCCATGTCAAAAACCGCAGCGCAGGCGGCGTGATCGCACACGATCGAAAGACGCTGCAGGTGTACCAGCCGGACATGTCGCGGCGCAAAGTCGAAGCCCGCCGGAAGGGCCGTGCCGTACCCTGGAACCACAACGCTTATTCCGGCGCCGCGCCAGCCTCCAGCAAAGCCGCGAAGGCGGACGGGTCGAAACCGGCATCAAAGACCCGCGGCACGCCGGCCGCATGGCGCGACATCGATCGCCCCGTATCCCACCAGCAATACCGTGCGGAGCCGCGGCACAAGGATCGCGCACAGCCCCTCACTGCACCGGCGAAGAAAAGGCCGGCGAACATTGCCCCGGCGGCACCACAGCCCGGCGAACTTCAGCAAGGTTCCACCACCCGCCAAACGGATCGGCAGCGCCGCCCTGCCGACCCGGCGCAAAAGCGTGCATCGGACCCGCGAGGTCAGCACAGCGCGACCCGATCAGGAAACCGCCCCGCCGAACCACGCACAGCAAAGCGGCCGCCTCAGTCGATGACGACCCCGGGAACGTATGGCGTGCCGCCCAAAGCTCCCGGCAACGCACAGAACAGCCCGAAGCGCACACTTCCATCACCTCCGAACCGCGTCGGCGCGACGGACTGGAAGCCGGCCTTGAAATCTCAGCCCGCCCCCGCCGTACGCCAACCCCACGGGAACGCAGGACCGGCGGGAGCACCCAAAGGGGGAGGAGACAGGCAACGGGGGTACGATCAGGGGCGCGACAAGGGGCACCACCAAGGCGGGGCCCGGGCGCCAGTCCTGCTCAATCCTTCACGCATCTGATGAAAAGCCGCTTGTCGTGGTTGCAGCCGTGAGTGCTTCCACGTATCAGCGCTGATCATGACATCGCAGTCCGACAACGCCGTCCCCCCGGCCGCCCCGCCAAAGAGCGGAACGACGTCCAACGCCGCTATGGATGCCCGCGCGCTGAGCGATCTCGCTTCCCGCATTCGCGCGCGTGAGCGCAAGGCGGTTTCGCAGGCCGTGACAGAGCTGGAACGCCTCTCGCCGGCAGCACCATTGATCCTGCAAGCGCTGCAGCCCTATCTCGGCCGCGCACTGGTGGCCGGCTTCACCGGTCCACCGGGTGCTGGCAAGTCGACACTTGTCAATGCCGTCATCCGCGAGGTGCGCGCGGCGGGAAAGTCGGTCGCGGTGATCGCGGTCGATCCCTCCAGCCCCGTATCGGGTGGAGCCATCCTCGGCGATCGCATCCGCATGACAGCAGCGCTGGACGACGATGGCGTGTTTGTGCGCTCGCTGGCGTCGCGTGGCTATCTGGGAGGCCTTTCGCCTGCAGCCGTGCGCATTATCGACGTGTTTGACGCTGCCGGTTTCGACGTCATCCTGCTGGAGACCGTCGGCACCGGGCAAAACGAGATCGACGTGGCGGAGGTCGCTGATGTCCGCGTCGTCATTTCTGCGCCCGGGCTTGGTGACGACATCCAGGCGATGAAATCGGGCCTCCTGGAGATCGCTGACATCCTGGTCGTCAACAAGGCCGACCGCCCCGGTGCCGAACAGACAATGCAACAGCTTATGGGCGCTCTCAGTATTCGCGCCACGATCAGCGCTAAGGTTCCCGTGCTGAAAACGACCGCAACATCGGGTGAGGGCGTGAGAGGCTTGGTCGAAGCCATAGAAACAGCCGGACAGAAAATCCTGGCGCTCGGCACCGTGGAGCGCCGCCGCCGGCGGGCGCGCTATTTGATCGCACGCGCCGCGGCAGATCTCGTCGCAGCCCGCGTCCGCAAAGGGGAAGGCGCGCGCCTCGATGGCCTCGCCGATGCCATTCTGAGCGGTCAGATGACGCCGGATCAGGCCGCCGCTGAGATTTTGAAATCCTGAAGGCGCCAGGGTTCCCCTCGATCCGTTTCTCAAATGCGTGTGGCTTTCCGGCACTAGTCAGTCACGCTGATTATCCCGTTTGATAGTCGAATGAAGGTCCTGCGGTCGGTTCACACGCGCGTTCGAATTGCTGCGCTGGCGCTTTTTGCGCTGGTGGTGCAGTTCAGTGCTGCAGGCTTGCACGCCGGTGCCATGGCCTCGAGCCAGGCCGAACGAACGAGCATTTCCGCCGAGCTTGCCGCCCTTGGGCTCACACTGGCGGACCTGCCATGCCATGCCGGGCTGCAGGGCAAGAGCCTGATCCCGGAAGATGGGTCGGCGCCCGATCCCGACTCTGCGAGCGTATCGTGTCCTGTCTGCAAGCTGCATGGCCAAGTGGTGGCACTCCTGCCGCCCGCAGCGGTGGCGC
>CAZZPH010000322.1:0-3629 GCA_964655725.1 uncultured Hyphomicrobium sp. | reverse complement strand
CGAGGTGGTTGGTCGGCTCATCGAGCAGCAGCACGTCGGGCTCTGAGACGAGCGCACGCGCGATCGCGGCCCGGCGCGCCTCGCCACCCGAGAGCGTCGCCGTCGGCGTATCGGCGTCAAGTCCCAGCTCTTCCAGAATAAAGCGGGCCTGATAGGGATTATCCGTTGGACCAAGACCCTCCTCCACGTAGGCAAGCACCGTCTCGAAGTCCGACAGATCGGGCTCCTGAGACAGGTAGCGGATCTGCGCATTCGGGTGCTGGAAGCGTTCGCCGCGATCCGGGGCGACAAGCCCGGCCGCGATCTTGAGCAGTGTGGATTTGCCCGAGCCATTGCGGCCGACGAGGCAGATGCGGTCGCCTTCCTCCACGTTGAGGCCCGCACCTTCCAGAACGGGCGCGCCGCCGAAGGTGAGGTGGATATCGCGCAGTGTCAGAAGTGCAAGGCCCATGCGGGAACAGCGTCTCCATTGAGGTGCGCCCTGCTTCTATCCCGCTTTTGATGGGAAGGGCCAGCGACGACACTGGGCCCTCAGGAACGCGGTGGGGGCGCAGCACCCCGACGGATCGCTTTCTGTACGCGGAGCAAGCAGCCCTGGCCGAGCGCGCGTAACGCTTAGCCGGCGTTGCGGGTGTCTGGGTCCGCCCTGGGTCCGCCCTGGGCCCGCGCCCTGGACCAGCCAAGTTCCCGCTAGTACACCGGCGCAGGTGGCGCCTATAAAGGACATCGTTCACCTCGCGCGAGCCGATCATCGGCGTAGAGCAGGATGTGCGGTGTGGCGCGATTGTCTGGACACGACTTAACCAATCGAAACGGCTGTATGAAAGCGCGCAGGGAGTATCTCGAATAATGCTCAGTTCAGGTCATTTCCGACTCATTGCCGCACTTGTCATTGCCAGTCCTCTCCACATCGCCCAAGCCAGGGCACAGGATCAAAGTCTGATCTGGACATTCAGCCGAATTGGCGCGGGCGGTGCGCAACTGTTGCACCACGTTCCCGAAACGGACAATGTTCAGGTTTCAGCCATGTGTGGCGAAAACAGTCCCGACAATGCGACGTCTTTCGTCGTCAGCGTCGATACTGGCGATCTGAAGAATGGCGACCAGACGCGCCTTCGGTTCTCTGGCGGTGGCCGGGAATACGAGACTCCTGGACGTGTTCTGGTCCCAACGAGCGAAGAAGCGCTGCGGGGCGTCGAGGTTGTCTTAGCCCATGATCACGCTCTGTGGGGCGCATTCCAGTCGAACCAGTCTTTCGCCTATCAAATCCCTGGGTATCAGTCACGGAACCTGCCTCTCGCTGGCGGGCAGGACACGATCCGATCCTATCTCAGCGCATGCCGGACTCTGGCGGGAAACACGAGCACGGGTGATACTGCTTCCGGCAGTGGCGATAGCATCAAGGATGCCTTCACAGCAGCGCGCGAATTGGACACGGTGGCTGGGTATCAAGCATTCATCAACGCCTATCCTGGAGGCTTTTATGCCGATCTGGCGAAGGCTCATCTGGACAAATTGAAGAGTTCGACCGTCGCGGATCAACCCAAGCCGTCGGCTAAGGCCGCGCAGCAGCCCAGCGCGTCACCTCCACTGGCAACCTTTACGGCCGGGCCGGGAGCCACGTCTTGGTACAATTCGACCTACAGCGGCACCAATGGCAATCAGTACGCAGCGGCGGTGCAATCCGGCGGGCTGGAACTGGTGACCGTCTGCACACCCGAACAGGCCGTCGGTTTGACCGTCAGGGAAGCGCAGGCCGGCCAGTATCCGCAATTCACCGATCGCATCCGCCAGGGAACGCAACGAGACGCGGCGGCTGACCTGCGTTTCCCGGGCAAGGGCTCATTCCGGGCAGCGTTTCATTCCAATGAAGGGCGCGAGCTCGTCATGACGTATCCCGTCGCGACATCGAACGGGATTGTTCGATCGCTCTTGAGCGCCCAGACCCTTATCCTGAACCAGCCCCCCTTCGCCGCGGTATTCCAGTTGAAAGACAGCCGGTCAGCGGTCTGCAACGTGCTCAATTCCTGTGGCGCCGTCACACCGGAATGCACCACTCAGCCCGCAATCGCTCGCACGCAATCGCCGTCGAAAAGCGACTGCCGCAAAGGACAGATCCGCGTTGACGGCCGATGCATGACTCGCGCCGCGGCGGTCGGATTTTGCGGCCCCGGATACAGGGTCCACAACAACAGATGCGTTCATCAAAATGACATCCCTCAGAAGAACAAGGCTGAGAAGAAATCGTCCGGCAAGATGCTGAAAAGAAATGAGGGCGGGACAATTTCGGAAGCTGCCTGCCGGCGCAAGGGCATGATCCCGGAAAGCGGTTATTGCGTCGAGAACGACTAAGAGGCCGCAGCGCGCTAGAGGGCTTGCGGGCGGAACGCCTGCAATGCCCATTGTCCGCCGCGCGATGGCCATTGGGATGACATGAGAACGAAGGCACGCTACGCTCTCGATACGGAGGGAGGGGGCGATGTTCGACAGTGGGGTGTCCGGGCCGGAAGCGAACGCAGGCGGCGTGTTGCCGGCCGGTGCGGCAAAGCCCAAGGGCCGCACGATCGCGGAATTCGCAGCTGAAAAGCCCCTGACGACGGCCGAGCGCCACCTGCTGGAGGCCGCGCGGGCGGGGGAGACGTGTGATCTCTGGGACAAGGATCGCTATCCGGAACGTCATGCCGCGTACATGGCCTACGGCTGGACGCTGAAGGAGGTGCGCGACGATCCTACCCATCCGTTCCGGATCCTGGCCGCCGAGGTGGCGGAACAGGCGACGTTGGCCGATACGAGCAGCCGAGCGCGGGTGAACCTTCCGAAGGAGACCTTCGAGCGGTTCAACCAAATTCTCGAGAACACCGATGAAGTGCGCGAGCGGGAGTTCGTCGGCTCCTGGCTCGCTGAGCTTCCCGGCTTCGCGCGCGGTCACCCCCTGGCGCCGGAAGGCTTCCGCGATCTTTTTCCCGTTGACTGGCCGTCCGATCCGGTCGTGGACCGCGGCGACGGGACCGCGCGTGAGAGTGCCGCCGCATCGGGTCAAGTGGCTGATCCAGCGGAAGTTGAGGAGGTGCCCGACGATTTCGGGGCCGCTCGTGCCGCTGCCTGGGCACCCGTTATCGACGCCCTGCTCGACCGCTTCATCCGCGAGGCGGCCGGCTGGCGGGCCGTCGATCACGACGAGGAGGTCACCGTGCGCGCGGGCCTCATTCGCGTGCTGGCACTGGGGGGGGACGAGACGCACCCCGTGCACGAGAAGGGCATTTGGTTGCGCGGCGCGCACATCACCGAGACACTCGATCTAGAGAACGCGTCGGTGCCGGTGGTGCTGGGGCTCGTGGTCTGCCGGTTCGAGGCAGCGCCGAATCTGCGCGAAGCCCGCGCCCGCCGCTTCGTGCTCAGCGGCTCTTATGTACCGGGCATTGAGGCAACAGCCACACAATTCTCGGATAGCGTGTTCCTCGGCAGCGGGTTCCGCTGCGAAGGGTCGGTCAACCTGATCGGCGCTGAGATCGGCGGCCAATTCTCTTGTAGTGGCGGCACCTTCCGCAACCGCACCGCCGACGGCAGTGGTTTGGCCATCAACGCCCAGGGCGTAAAGGTGAAGGAGGCCGTGCGCCTCATGGGCGGCT
>CAZZPH010000321.1:0-3645 GCA_964655725.1 uncultured Hyphomicrobium sp. | reverse complement strand
TCACCTAAAGAGCCCGGATCGGCGGCGGCGAGGCGCTCGGCAATCGCGAGGCCGCGCTCATAGGCCTCCCGGGCGCGATCGAGCGAACCGCGCCGCACTTCCAAATCGCCGATCTGATTGCAGGTCCACAGGGTATGCCAGGATAACGCGCCGCGCATGGGCGCATGAGCCAAAACTGCCTGGGCGTGCGCCAGCCAGCGGGCCTGCGACGTGGCGGCCTCAAACCCGCCACCGGAATCGAACGAAGATTCTACGATTTGCGTCGTCAGTTCCGACAAACGCGGCGACAGGCCCGCTTCAACAAGCCGTTCGCGCATGACGTCCTGGACCAGGCGGTGCACGTTGAGATTTTGCTCGCCGTCATCGAATGCGCCCCAGCTTGCAAGGCCGGCAACGATGAGTTCCTCAATCGCGCGATCGAGCGCGGCCTGGGACATGACGGCGTGGCGGCCCTCAAACAGAGGAGTCAGCAAGAAAAGCGGGATGGCATCCGGGGCCAGATGGGCAAGCACACCCAGCACGGTCTCGGCTTCCGGGCACGGCGGCGGATCACCGCCTGATCCACCGGCCACGATGTCGCCGATCGCGAGGGTGAACGTTGCAAAAACACTCTCGCCGTACTGCCCATGGGCAGCGCGCCGATCGGGTTTGTCGCGCCAGAATTCGGCGAGCCGCCGGCCGTAGTCGGCAAAGCTGATGCGCCGGTTGCCCCGGCACTTGCTGGCGGCCTGCGCCAGCGCGAGGGGAAGATACCCAAGTGCTTTCGCAAGCTCCGCCCCTTCAGCGCGATCCTTGTCGCTCTGGCGGTTCGCAATGCGGCATAGAAGATCGACCGCGGCCTCGGGGGCGAGAACATCGAGAGCCACGGCAGCATCCCAGTTCGGGTTGCGGCTGGTGACCAGAACGTGGGCGTTGGCATGCGGCCGCCACGGGCCAACCGCACCAGGACCGGGCGCGTTGTCGAATACGATGAGCCACGGCTTATCCGTTGGTTTCGTAGCGATGAGCCGCAGGGTTTCGCGGGCCGCAGCGGGGCGGTCGTCCCACCGGTCGAGGCCGGGGATGAAGCGTTGCCCCAGCGCGATCAGGTCATCGACCAGCGTCTCGCTGCGCTCCGCGCGGACCCACCAAACGGCGTGATAGCCGGACAAATTGCGGTAAGCATACGCACGTGCCAGCGTCGTCTTGCCGACGCCGCCCATGCCGGCAAGCGTCGCCTCGTCGATGATGCCTTTGGCGCCGGCGCGCGTCAGGGCCGCGGCCCCACCGTTCCACAACACATCGCGCAGGCGCTCCAGATCCGTATCCCGTCCGGTGAATCCTGGTGGATCAAATACTTCCGGATGCAGGGTCTGGGCCGCCCCCGGTGCGGATGGATGTTCCCGCGCTGTACCCAGCGGCTCAGGCGGCTTCAGGGCGTCGAGCACGAAGCGCGTCATCTGCGGACCGTCTTGGGTGCGCCAGACCGGGAGGAATTCGTGATAGGCGATGTTTCCCAGCAGTCCTGCAGGATCACAGCCGTCGATGTTGAGAACGACGAGACGGCGATCGGAGTTCGATTGCGAGCTTAGTGCGCACAGCGCCTCAGCCATGCAGTTTTCGCTGTCGAGATATTCGCGCGACATCAGAGCGAGCACGCGCGCGCCCGACTTCAATGCGCCATCCATCGCGAGGCGGAAATCGGCACTCTTGAAATGCGCATCCTGAAGAATGACGATGAAGCCCTCATCCTGAAGGCGTCCGCCGATCCAGACTGCGAGTTCCGGTTGAATACCCGCCCCACTGCGGGAGATGAAAATGGCCTTTTCCGGGTTCGCGCGTGCGGCAGCCAACACCTCGTCGAGATTGCCCAAGCCACCCTCCCCTGGAACCGGGAATACCCACCGTGCAACGATAGCCGCAGTCTGCCCGGTGTAGCGTGATCGGACAATCGGATTTTTCTGAGTGTTCGGGACGGCGTATCTCCCCTTGCGGCCATGTGGGATTCTTGCCTCATGCTGCCACCCCAGCAGCCCACACGCCTGTATCGGGCAAGTGTCATAGTCACCGGGGGCAGGCACGGGGGGACAGAGACCGGGCCGCGATGATGGCGGATGAACCGGGACAGCCGGGCCCGCTGGCTGACATCATCGCGCCTGACCCCATCATGCCTCACCCCATCCGACGCTGAGCCCGTCCATCGCGCCTCATCGCGCTTGACCCCGGTCACGACGCCGGTCACGCTCCACCACCCCCGGAGCACGGACCACGATGAGCATCGTACCAGCACCCCCGGTCATCGGCGAGGCAGAGTTTGCACGGCGCATCGGACTGACGATTGCGGCCATCGTCGTCTACCGGATCGGCGCGCACATCCCCCTTGCGGGCCTGGCACCCGATGCGCTCACCACACAGACGGCGAACGCTGAGGGCGACATCGAACGGCTGTCGGTCATGGCGCTCGGCATTATTCCGTGGTTCTCCGCACTCGTGATCGTGCAGATGGCGCTGGTGTGCCTTCCTCCGCTGCGGCGCTGGCGTGACCGGGAGCCCGCGAACGCACGGCGCATCGAACTTACAACACTCGCCCTGGGGTTGGTCTTGTGTGTGGTGCAGGCGTGGGGAGTCGCGGTGGCGATCGAGGAGGTTCCGGGGCTCGTCGCCACGCCGCAGAGCGGGTTTGGCGCCACCACCATCGCAACGCTGGCCGGAGGCGCCATCCTTGCCATGCTGCTCGCCCAATTCATCACCCGCGAGGGAATTGGCGGCGGGATTTGGATCTTGATGCTGTTGCCCGTGGTCATGGCATTGCCCACCGTCGTGGCGGGCGCGCTGGCGGGCATGACGGCCGGGATCATCTCGCCACCCGCCATCGTCATAGCCCTCGCCATCCCAGCTCTGAGTGCCGCCGCGGTCGTGGCGCTCCTGATGTGGCGACACAACAGGGGGGCGGCGCAGATGGACGAGGTGATATGGCCCGCACTGCTCGCGGGAACGGCGATGGCCCTCACAACGGGTCTGGCCCTGGTCTCGTCACCCGGCGCCACCGATCTCATCGATCACGCGATGCTGCCAGGATCACCGTTGTGGTTTCTTTCGACCGCCGTCGCGATCATCGTTTTGACCCATCTGATGGATCGGGCGGCCGGAACACCGCACCTCGCACCACTGACAGCGACGGTCCTTGTCGCCGTCGCGCTCGTCCCGGAGCTTGCGCGCACCTACGTTGCAATACCCATGATCATCGAAGGACGATTGCTGATCGTGCTGGCGGCGGTGCTGTTCATGACGGTTCAGATGTGGCAGAGAGCGCGCACCCAGGATCCGGCGGCCAGCGCCGGCCGCTGAGCGAACACCGCGCGCATGAAAACATCTGAAGCCGATATCCTCATCGTTCCGGGCTGGTCGAGTTCGGGTCCCGATCACTGGCAGTCGCGGTGGGAGAAGAACCTCAAGACCGCGCGGCGCGTCGAGCAGGACGAATGGATCCGGCCGGAACGCGATCCGTGGGTGGCGCGCATCGTGGAAGCAGCCGCCCAATCGGTGCGCCCCGTCGTACTCGTCGGGCATAGCGTCGGTGTCATCGCGATCGCGCATGCTGCCGCGCGGCTGGTGCGTCTGCCCGCGCCACCAGCCGGCGCCTTCCTCGTGGCACCCGCCGATGTG
>CAZZPH010000320.1:0-3651 GCA_964655725.1 uncultured Hyphomicrobium sp. | reverse complement strand
GGAGGCTTTCCGGACCGAGCTTGCGCGATTGGCGGCCCCACGGACCCAGACGCTCGCGTCGATACCAACTGAACTGCGCGAGGAGATCAGCCCGTCAAACTACTCACGCTCTGAGAAAGCTGTTTTAGAGTTTCTCGCACGCCACAATATCGATGCCAGTGGCACACGGACCGTTGCT
This sequence comes from uncultured Hyphomicrobium sp., assembly GCA_964655725.1. Classification (GTDB taxonomy): domain Bacteria; phylum Pseudomonadota; class Alphaproteobacteria; order Rhizobiales; family Hyphomicrobiaceae; genus JAGVSR01. Next base: position 3,473 of record CAZZPH010000320.1, on the reverse strand, counting down.
GAGATCACTCAGAATCTGATGTGGCGTATCGCTGACGCCACCGCCGATCCCCTCACGCCCGAGACCGTCAGCCTGATCGAGCGCTATCTTGCGATTTCGGGCCCGGCCCGCGCCGCAGGAGCGAGCCTGAAAGACCTGCTGCGCGAACGCGGATCAGCCATGACGCCGATGCTCGATGCCTACCATAAGCGGCTGCAATATATGAGCGATCTTGGCGTCGATGTCGTGCACGCCGAGTTCTCGGCCCAATTCGGCCGTCAGCTCGAATACTACACGGGCTTCGTCTTCGAAGTCGTCACCCCTGATCTGGGTCCAGCCAGCCCTGTTGCGGGCGGAGGACGCTATGATGCGTTGATGACGGCCGTCGGCAGCACGCTGGATGTTCCGGCGGTCGGTGCCGCCATTCACACCGAGCGCCTCTTGTCCGTCGTCAATGGAGACGCGCCATGAGTGAACGCCTCACCCTGTCCGTGCCCTCCAAGGGCCGGCTCATGGAGCAGACCATCGCGCTGTTCTCTCAGGCCGGGCTTCAGTTGCGCAAAGTGGGCAACGAACGTGGCTACAAGGGTGAGATCGCCGGAATGGCCGGCGTGGATGTTGCCTTCATTTCAGCCACTGAGATCGCCGCGAGCCTCAAGTCGGGGCGCACGCATATGGGAATTACCGGCGAAGATCTCGTTCGCGAGCAGATGACCGACTATGACCGGCGCGTGACCGTGCTGAAGCCGCTCGGATTTGGACATGCCGACGTGATCGTCGCCGTGCCCGACTACTGGATCGACGTGCGAACCATGGGCGACCTGGAGGAGGTCTCAGGGGGGTTCCGCCGGGAGCATGGCCGCTGGTTCCGGGTGGCGACCAAGTACGTCAACACCACGCGGCGTTTCTTTGCGGCCAAGGGCGTCACGGATTATCGCGTGATCGAAAGCCTGGGCGCAACGGAAGGCGCACCAGCCGCAGGAACGGCCGATCTCATTGTCGACATCACGACCACAGGCGCCACACTCGCCGCCAACGGACTTCGCGTCCTCGACGATGGCCTTATTTTCAAATCAGAGGCCACGCTCTTCGCATCCAACGCCGCCCATTGGTCGCCGATCGTGCGCCAGGCGAAGCATGAAATCCTGGAAGCGTTGGGGGTCTAGCCGGCTGCCGCCCTGGGCCACTTCCGGCTGCATCTTGCTCAGGCCGGGTCGAAATCCTCGATGATGTAGCGCGCGTAGTTGTGCTCGGCGACGCCCTTCTCCGAACGGGCAAACGAGCGCACCGAAATTCCCGCCTGATGGACCGTCTCAGGATCGCCCGAGATGAGTGGATGCCACCAGGCAAGGCCGCGTCCCTCTGCGATGCGTCTGTAGGCGCAGCTCGACGGCAACCAGCCGAGCTCGGCGACTTTATCCGGCGACAAGGCAATGCAATCAGAGACCTTCTTGAAGCGATTGGAATAATCCGAACAGCGGCACTGCTTCACGTCGAGCAGGCGGCAGGCGAGGCGTGTCAGATGTATCTGACCGGTGTCCTCGTCCTCAAGTTTATTGAGGCAGCACCGGCCGCAGCCGTCGCACAACGATTCCCACTCGGACGCGGACATGTCCGCAAGCGATTTATGCTCCCAGAACGGTTTAACCGACGGCCTCGGACCCCTGCCCCCACCTCCCCCTCGCGCAGGGGGGCGGGAGGATGCTAGACGTTTCGTCTGTGGGTTCGCGCGATTCCTCAAGGTCTGCCCAATCTTGGCCAATCTGGCGTTGCCTTTTTCGCCTGGGCAGGGTGGATACCGACTCCCACGGCGGACTTACCTCATAAACGAGGCGGACGGGTTTGAGCGACTGGTTTTTCAAGCGTGGCGGACAGGACCGGTGGGTCGACCTTCTCGGGCTCGACGCACGCATCGATTCGACGCTGTCAGATACCTGGTCACGCATTCGCGACGCCTGGAACACCTGTTCGGGCTTTTTCGCCCGCCTGCGGCTGACCGGCTGGAAGCGGGGCGCCAACGAGCTGTTGTCTGAAGGGCTCACGTTGGGCGCAGGCGGTCTTGTCGTCCTCTATGCCCTCGCGATCCCAGCTTTTGAGGAGTTCGACGAGGGCCGCTTCCTGACCGGCCGGTATGCCGTGAAGTTCCAGGACAAGGACGGGAACGAAATTGGCCAGCGCGGCATTCTCCACAACGACGCGGTGCCGCTCGAGGAGATTCCTGAAGCCGTCATCAAGGCCACACTCGCGACCGAGGACCGGCGCTTCTTTGAACATTTCGGTATCGACGTCGTCGGCACCTTTCGTGCTCTGGCCGAGAATCTGCGCGCCAATGATGTCGTCCAGGGCGGCTCCTCGCTCACTCAGCAGCTCGCCAAGAACCTCTTCCTGTCGTCAGAACGCTCCATCGAGCGCAAGATCAAGGAGGTCTTCCTCGCGCTGTTGCTGGAGACCCGCTTCTCCAAGCGCGAAATCCTGAAGATGTATCTCGATCGCGCCTACATGGGCGGCGGCGCGTTCGGCGTGGAAGCCGCCTCGCAATTCTACTTCGGCAAAACCGTACGTGAGGTCAATCTGGCCGAGGCTGCGCTGCTCGCAGGGCTGTACAAGGCCCCGACCAAGTTTGCGCCCCATGTCAACCTGCCCGCGGCGCGCGCGCGCACCAATGTCGTACTGCAAAACCTCGTCGAGACTGGATTTTATTCACCGGCTCAGATCCACGAGGCGCGGCTGCGCCCGGCGCGCATCGTGGAGACGCGCGCGACCGACAGCCCCGACTGGTACCTCGACTGGGCGTTCGAAGAAGTGCAGCGCGTGGCTGAGGGTAAGAACCAGTTCGTTCTGACAGCGCGAACGACCGTCGACCTGGCGATCCAGAAGGCTGCCGAGGATGCGATTGTGCCCGTGATCCGCCAGCGCGGCCGGAGCTTGCGCCTTAACTCGGGTGCGCTCGTGGCCATGGAGACGGACGGTGCGGTGCGCGCCATGGTCGGCGGACCCGACTATGGCGAGAGCCAGTTCAATCGCGCAGCCCATGCCCGTCGTCAGCCGGGGTCATCGTTCAAGGTCTATGTCTATGCCGCCGCGCTGGAGCATGGCTATAAGCCCGATACCACGGTGCGCGATGCGTCTCGCTCGTGCGGGCGCTGGCGACCATCGAACTATGGTGGCCGTGGCGGCTCTGGATCACGCCTGCCGCTCTGGATGGCGCTCGCCAAGTCGCTGAATACCGTCGCTGTCGAATTGTCCTTCGTCGTTGAGCGCGACGCTGTGATCGAGATGACGCGCCGGCTTGGCATCCGAGGCATCCGCAAGACCTGCTCGATGGCGCTCGGCGACTATGGCATCACACCGCTGGAGCATACCGGCGGTATCGCGACCTTCGCCAACGGCGGTAAACTGGCGAAACCCTACGCGATCCTCGAACTCTACAACGCCAATGGAGAGCTGATCTACACGCGCGAGAAGGACGAACCCCCACCGCCCCAGGTTCTCAA
>CAZZPH010000319.1:0-3660 GCA_964655725.1 uncultured Hyphomicrobium sp. | reverse complement strand
GCATCGCCGATCGTGGAGCGCGTGAGGTTGTAGACGCTGATCTCTCCGACTATTTGGATCCTGCATGGCAATGCCCTTTGGTTCATGAGACGTGTTCGAAGAGGTCGGGTTGATCATCTACAACGTTGATATACAAGCCTTTACGCCGTCCGTTGGAGACCAGGACGGCGTCGAGGTCGCCACGCTTTACTCGCTGCAACACCGTTTGACGGGTTACGCCGAGCAAGCGAGTAGCGTCTTGCATCACGACGTAGCCTTGTGGGCCGTGATCGACGACGCGGCTTCGCAGGGCTTCGTTCATGCGAATACGCCAGGGTGCGCCGGGCGTCGTTTGCTCGCCGGCGATGAAGCCGTCGTTGACCCAGCGATGCAGTGTGGAAGGCGCGGTTCCCAGCACGCGCGCGGCTTGGCGAATGCTGAGCAGTTCGCCGTCAGGCTGCGGTGCGGGCTGCTCGAAGCAAGCGATCTTCCAATGACGCCGCAGGTTGCCGACGAGATTCTGGTTGAAGCGCAATCCACGCGCGGTCAGGCGGCCTTGCGTGTTCAGAATGCCGGCGATGGTCGCATCGGGGTAATGCAGCGCGAGTCGGCGCACCAGATCGATGGTGTCCTCATCGGTGCGGATCGTGGCGGGGCGAGACCGAGGCAAAGCGACGTCGCGTTCAGTCAGCCTACCGCCGCGCCAGCGCAGCGCGAGATGCGCCCGATATTGCTCGCGGTACACGGTGATCGACACTTCCTCGAGCAGGGTTCTCAGCAACTGTTTTCGATCGCGCACGGTCAATGGCGGCGCATCCCACAGGCGTTGCAAATCCGTGCCGAGCGCGAGCAGGCTGCAACGCTCTCGCGCGTTCAATGTGCGTGGGCGCTGTTGCTCGCGTCGGGCGAGTTCCTGCTGCGCGTCATCGAGCGCGCGCAGTTGCTCCTCCCATTGCGCTTCGAGTCCTCGCGCCACCAACCGGTTCTCGGGGTCGACCGCGCGGTATCGCCGCTCGGCGCGCTGCGCTGCGTACTGCGCGCGTTCGAGCGTCAGCCGCCATTGGGCAAGCGCAGCGTCGTGATCGGCCTCCAGGCGTTCTGCGGCGCGTACGGCCGCTTCGATGCCCGCCGGCTCGACGGCATGCAAGAAGGCCTCAGCGGCCGCCGCGTCGATCTGCAAACCGCCGACGTTGAGGCAGTAGACACCGCGGCCGTTCTCGACGCCCTTGTTGTGGCAGTGGTAGCCCGGCGTCTGGTTCGTGCCGCGATAGTGCGTCCTCAGTCGCCGACCGCAGTGACCGCAGATCGCCAGGCCTTGAAGCAATGCCGTGCCTTCTCTCACGGCGCCACCCGCTTCGTGCGGACGAGGTTTGTTGTTGGCGCCAAGGCGCGACTGGTTGGCTTCATAGGTAGCCCAATCGATATAGCCTTCGTGATGCTCGCGAATGAGAACGGCCCACTGCGCCTGAGGCAGGCGACGCAACCGGGTCTTGAGCACGCCGTCGTCATCGACATATCGTTCCTGCCGGGTCTTGCCGTAGCAGTAGGCGCCAGCATAAACCGGATTGGTGAGGACGTTGTGGATCGCGTGGTAGGTCGGTGCGACCCAGCGGATCGGTTCGGACGGATTCATCTGCAGCGGAAACGTCAGGTTCTCGGCACGGAACCACAGCCAGACGCGACGGGCCGAGCCGAGTTCGGTGAAGCGGGTAAACACGGCGCACAACGCGCCGGCGACAGCTTCATCCGGGTGCCTCCTGACTTCACCGTCTGCATCGCCCCAGACGAGGCCGATCGGCAGGCCGCGGCGCAGCTCGCCTCGCGCGGCCTTGTTGCGGATGCCCCCGTCCAGACGGGCGCGCAGGGTATGCAACTCGGCCTCGCTCATGGTGCCCTTGAGCCCGAGCAGCAGCCGATCGTTGAACAGAGCCGGGTTGTAGACGCCGTCGGCGTCGCCGATCAGCGTATTGGTCATCGTGCACAGATCGAGCAGCCGGTACCAGTCGGAGTTGTTGCGCGCGAGGCGCGAAACCTCGAGACCGAGAATGATGCCGACGTGTCCAAGCGCTACCTCGGCGGTCATGCGCGCAAACCCGGTTCGACGCAACGTGCTTGCCCCAGAGAGACCCAGATCCTCGTCGACGACGCTGATCTGCCACTCGGGCCAGCCGAGCACACCGGCGCGCTGAACGAGCGCGTATTGGCGTTGCGTCGACTCCCTGTTGTTCTCGACCTGACTTGCGCTGGATTGACGGATGTAGACGAAGGCGGCGCGTTGCAAGTGGCTCGGGCCGATCTTGTTGATCGTGTCACTCATCATTGTGCTCCGGTTGGATCGGATCGTTGTCCGTCACGACCTTTGCGATGGCTCGAGCGAGGCTCTCGATCACCGCTGCGCGCGTCGCCTCGTCGAGGTGCTCCCACAGACCGTCGTCGTGCAACGGCAGGTCTGCGAATCTCAGGGTTAGTTGCATCGTTGCTCTCCTGTTCGGTCTGGCGCAGTAAAGCGTCGATGATCAGGCGAGCGTGGAGCAAGTCGGCGATCGATGCCAACGCGCCCGATGCCGGGGGCGCAGTTGTGCAAACGCCGCCAGATTCGGCGGCGAGATCGGTCCAGTCCAGGGGAATCAGCCCGCGTGTATGGTCGGGAAAGATGAGCAGGAGATGCAGTCGATCAGCCCGGCGTCGTCGACTGATGACCTGCAGACGCAGGCCTTCGAACGGATGGCCGCTTCGGGTGATGACGGCCGTTTCCGGCGCGTCGTGGTGAGGGGTAGTCTGTAGTGGCTTCGTTCGATTCGGTCAGTCAAGAATGGCTGGTCCGTTTCCTGGAGCATCGCGTCGGCGACGAGCGCGTCATCCGGCTTGTGCGCAAGTGGCTCAAGGCGGGCGTCCTGGAAGAAGGGGTGTGGAGCGTCAGCGAGATGGGGACACCTCAGGGAGCGGTGGCATCACCGCTGCTTGCCAACGTCTACCTTCACTACGTATTCGACCTCTGGGCCCAGCAATGGCGGCGGCGAGAAGCCTCTGGCAACGTGGTCGTCGTGCGATATGCCGACGACATCGTTGCGGGCTTCGAACATGAAGCCGATGCGAGGCGTTTCTGGGACGCGATGCGAAAGAGGTTCGAGCAGTTCGCGCTTGAACTTCACGGGGAGAAGACCCGTCTCTTGGAGTTTGGCCGCCACGCGGCGGCTCGGCGCCAGCGGCGCGGGTTGGGTAAACCGGAGACCTTTACCTTCCTTGGGTTCACGTTCATTTGCGGACGATCCCGGCGTGGGGCATTCCAGCTCCAGCGTAAGAGCCGGAGCGATCGCGTGCGAGCGAAACTTTCGAGAGGTCAAGGAGCAGTTGCGGGGCCGCATGCATGACGCCATTCCTGAGCAGGGACGCTGGCTGAAGGCGGTGGTCACGGGTTTCTTCGCGTACCACGCGGTACCCACGAATGGGCGTGCGCTCAGTGCCTTCCGACACCACGTCATTCTTCTCTGGCGCCGCACGCTTCGGCGTCGTAGCCAAAAGGATGGTCTGACATGGCGCCGGATGGCAACGATCGCTGCTGAATGGGTGCCAACACCCCGAATCCTTCATCCCTGGCCGAGTCACCGCTTTGCCGTCAAGCACCCAAGGTAGGAGCCGTATGCCCGAATCGGGCACGTACGGATCTGTGCGGGGGGCGCC
>CAZZPH010000318.1:0-3667 GCA_964655725.1 uncultured Hyphomicrobium sp. | reverse complement strand
CTTCGCGTGCCAGCCTGAGCAACGACACCATCAGCTCGGCCAGCCGTCCCATGATCCGGAGCACCTTCATGAACTCGTCCCGGGCGCGTTCCGATTCGGCATACTGGGGGGCCGGCACGTAATAGCAGGAAGCGCCGAACAGCTCTGCGAGCCGATGCCCCACCTCGTAGGGAAGTGCTCTCGCCCGGCGCGTCAGGCCACCGACCAAGCTGACGATCTCCAGATCCGGGATCTCCCGCGGGCGTAGCGTGCGCAACGCCCCGTAGAGCGTCCGACCGGTCACCATACCGAGCCTCATCCCGGGCTGCAGCGCGTTGTTGAGATAGTGCCCGATCGCCGCTCCGACCATGTCCTGTGTCAGTCCAGGATCGACGGGCGATGGAACCACCATCGCTCGCTTCAAGCCGAACCTTCGGGTGAGACCTCGTTCCAACTCCAGGCAACCGAGATGGGGCGAGTGAATCGTGATGCGCACGACACCCTCACGATGACATCGTGCCAGCAGCCTGTTGATGCGCAGGCGGCTCGTCCGAAGCCGCTCCGCCACCTCGTTCTGCGTCAGCCCTTCGATATAATAGAGCCACGCGATCCGGGCCAGCAGGTCGTCGGTGATCGATTCGGCCACCTGGTGGCCGTTGTTTCTCATGCGTCTCGTGCCATGACGAGCTTTGCCAATGCGGCCGTCCGACAGCGCGGCGGCTGCGAACCTTTCACCTGGAACCTCCGGATCCCGGAATCAAGCTCCCTTGCCTATACCCGCCCAGCATCCGACATCGCCATCCGTCTTCGTTTCGCTCGAAACAAAGAGGCAGGGCGTTCGCGTGGAACCCCTCATCCAACGACGTACCGAGCGCTGCCGACAGCACACGCAGTGTACCGCCATGCGCACAAACGAGTACGTCCGGCTCGCTCGCCGCGCTCGCGACCGCCGCAAGGGTCCGACGCGTGAACGCCTCGATACTCTCCCCGTCCGGTGGCGTCGCCAGCCACGCCTCGACGATCCTGGGCGTCCCTTCGAGCGCGCCGAAGCATCGCTCGCGCAGATTGGGGTCCAGGACGACCGTGCCGAGCCCGAGCTCCTGCGCCGCCAACTCCGCAGTCTCGCTCGCTCGACGCAGATCACTCGCCACCACCCGCCGGAGACCCACCGTGCGCAGGGCCACACCGGCCGTCCGCGCCTGTGCCCGCCCGACGTCATCGAGCTCGATGTCGATCTGACCCTGTGCGAGGCCAGCGTGATTGGATGCCGTGCGCCCATGCCGCAGAAACCAGAACCGCGATGTCAGGAACTCGCACGGCAGCCCGTCGCGGACCGCGACAGCATGAATGTCAGCCTCGATACGGTGCGCCGCATGCGCGTCGATCTGTCTCATTCTGGGCTCTCCTTCCTCTAGAGACGGACATACCGGGCTCCCGCCCGGTCACCGCGCAGGGCCGCACGGGCCGTGCAGACTGCCGCTCGTCTTGCACACCCCGCACTTCCATTCTCGTGCGCCAAACCCGAGCGTGGCGATCGCGCTCGATCCTCCACAGTGCTTGCACCACTCAGCCCTTGATGCCCGCGGAGGTGAACCTGCCGTTGGAAGATGAAGAAAACGGCCAGCGCCGGGAGTGACGCCAGCGAGACTGCCGCCATCAGAATGTTGTATTGGTCCCCAAGCTCTTCCTGGAGGAACCGGCGAAGACCGATCTGGATCGTCTGGGTCGCCGACGTTTCCGTCACGATCAAGGGCCAGAAGTAGTCGTTCCAGGAGTCGATGAAGAGGATGATCGTCAGGGCCGCGAGAGCCGGCCGCAGGTTCGGTATGACCACGAGCCACAGGGCGCGCCAGTGCCCGGCACCGTCGATCTCCGCCGCATCGTAGAGCTCCTGTGGATAGGCCATCATGTGCTGCCGCAGGAGGAACACCCCGAACGGCATCGCGAGGACCGGTATGACGAGGCCACGGAAAGTGTCGAACCAGCCGAGATTCGCGATCAAAATGTAGTTGGGGATTACGGTCAGCTGCGGCGGGATCATCATAGCGCCGAGAACAATGAAGAACAAATAGTCACGGCCGGGAAACCTGAAGCGTGCGAACGCATAAGCCGTCAATATGCAAATAGCAAGCTGACCACTTACTCTCAAAACACTATTGATAATACTGTTTAAAAAAAACTTTAAGTACTCAGAGTCCGTCAAAATAGTCATATAATTTGCTATTGTCGGAGACATCGGCCAGGGGGTGGCACTGTAGACTTCCGAGTTGGGCTTGAACGAGGTGCCCAACACCAGAATCATAGGTATCATAACTGACAGCGATAGCAGCAGACAAAGCGAGTGCCCTACAGTCGTCCAGCCACGTGACAGTTCCATCGCTTCCACCTTCCTCTGCAGCGACGACCGCCATCCTCAGCGATAATACACCCTGCGCTCGAGCAGCTTGATCTTCGCGACCGTCAGGCCGGCAAGTATCAGGAACAGAATGACCGCTCCGGCGGATCCCATGCCGACGTTGAAGGTCAAAAAGGCAAACTGATAGACCATATAGAACAGATTCGTCGTCGAGTTTGACGGTCCGCCCTGCGTCAGTACATCAATAGGAGTGAACACTTGGTGCAAAGAGAATATTACAGTGGCAATGAGAACGAAAAACGTTGTCGGCGTAAGCAAAGGCCATATCAGATAGCGAAAAATTTTCCAATCGCTTGCACCATCTATCCTCATGGCATCGATGTACTCGCGGTTAATAATCACAAGCCCAGCCAAATAAAGCAATACATTGAAGCCCATGACTTTCCAAGCGGACATGCCGAGTATTGTCCAGATAGCAGCGTTCGAGCTGTACAACAGCGGCGGCAGACGCAGGCTGGTAAAGCGCGCCAGCATCTCCTGCAGGATGCCCATATAGGGATTGAGGATCCAGGAGAAGGCGATGGCGACCACCACGAAAGACAAAAGCGTCGGCAGGAAAATGATCGTCTTATAGACGGTGCCGGCGCGGCGCGCCATGGACCATATGAAGAAAGCCACTGGCAACGGTAGGAGCACCTTCAGGGGAATCGAGCCGAAAACGTAGATCGCAGTGTTCCAAAGCGCAGCCTGGAACAACGTGCTATCGGTTAGTGCGACATAATTGTCCAGGCCGACGAACGGCCGTGTGTTGGCAACGAAATTCCAACGCACGAAGCTCAGATAGGCCGTGTACAGGAGGGGCCAATAAGTGAAGGTGAGGAGCAGGAGGAGAATCGGTAGCAAGTATGCATAGGGTGCCAAGCGGCCGCGGTATCGGCGCAGCCGCCCGTACCCGGCATTCACTCTGCCGGCGCGACGCCTGCCGATCGCCAGTCCGTTCATCGTCGCCGCTCCAACCCGCGCCGGGGCGCGATCCACCCGACCCCAAGCTGCGTCGTTACCGAGTGCTTTGCTCGAGAATTCGCGTCACTTCGGCTGCCGCCAGCGGCACCAACTCGGCGGCAGTGCCGCGGTTCTCCCAGAGATCCGTGAGCAGGTTCGCCATCACGGTCTGGGCTTCGACGACGCGGTCGCCGGGCCACTGGGCGGTGGGCACCGTCTCCTGCATCTGCTTCACCAGCACCGCATAGTGCGAAATTTCCTCGATGAACCGGATGGTATCCGGATCGGCCATCGGGTCCACGGACACCGGCATGTAGCCGGATTCCCGCG
>CAZZPH010000317.1:0-3667 GCA_964655725.1 uncultured Hyphomicrobium sp. | reverse complement strand
TGGTGGAGCCAAGCGGGATCGAACCGCTGACCTCTTGCATGCCATGCAAGCGCTCTCCCAGCTGAGCTATGGCCCCAGATCTTATTCTAGTCTTGTGCCGCGGGTGTGCAGACGGCTGGAACGCTGCAACGTACCGGGCAGGCGGCAATGCCGCATCAGTCAACCCCTCCTAGGCGCACACGCAAAAAAACTCAAGCGTGAAGCGCCAGCCGCGCGTGGAAAAGGCTGCGACTTGAGGACCCCATGGACCTCAGGTTTCTTCCTCGCCTTCCGCCACCGGCCCGCCGATGATGTTCGTCACGTCGCCGCCTTCCTCTTCTTCGTCGGCCAGGAAGGTTGTGTCGTCGTCGGCAGGGATGTCTGCTGCTTCCTCAATATCGACCAGTGCTTCGTCGGCCTCGGTCTCCGTATCGGTCTCCAGTTCCTTCTCGGCGAGCAGTTCACTTTTCTTGGCTTTGCGCGCGTTTTTATCGTCGATGATGTCGGCGAGGGCCGTTAGTGGGGCCGACGCGATCTGGTACGTCGTACCGCAGATCGGGCAGACGATCGGATTGCTGCCGAGGTCGTAGAAGCGCGCGTTGCACTCGCTATTCTGGCATGTGCGCTTGATACCGCGCGCTGCTTTCGTGGACATGGTTCGAGACCCCGGAGGATGCGGAAAGGAGGGCGGTCTGCCACACCCGGGGGCGGCTGTCAAAAGCAATCGAAGGACAGCGAGCATGGATGCCGCCCCCGGTGCGGTCGTTGGCTCGCAATGGAGGGGGTGAAAGGCTGGGAGGGATGTTGACAGCAGCCAGGCCCCGGGCTCTATGCGCCACCATATCCGGCCGTTCAGCGGGCCTCCAGGCCGGCCCTAGCGGTAAGGGCTACGCCCGTGGCCGCCAGTCACCAGCGAGGAAGTGCCGTGTCCGAACCGGGCGCAGTCGACAGGCCCCACCTATCCGGGGGTGGTCATCACGGAGCGAGTGATCCTCGCCCCTTGGCGGTTGAACGCGCGCCGGCTCTGTCCGGCCGCGTCCGGGTGCCAGGTGACAAGTCGATTTCCCATCGGGCCCTGATGCTTGGCGCCCTGGCGACCGGCCGGACCCGCATCAGCGGCTTGCTTGAGGCCGAGGATGTTCTCAATACCGCAAAAGCCGTGACTGCGCTTGGTGCGCCGGCGCGGCGTTTGGGCGACGGTTGGGAGGTGCTCGGACGCGGTGTGGGTGGCCTCAAGGCGCCCGATGCGCCGTTGGATTTCGGAAACTCCGGGACGGGCACGCGATTGATGATGGGCATCGTCGCTGGCCACGATTTGACGGTCACGATGATGGGAGACCCCTCACTTTCGAAGAGGCCCATGGGACGGGTCTTAAAGCCGCTGCGCCAGATGGGGCTTTCGACGGTGGAGAATCGCGACACGCTTCCGCTGACCGTGCGCGGCACTTCCGATCTTGTTCCAATCGTCTACGAGCTGCCGGTGCCGTCGGCTCAGGTGAAAAGCGCCATCCTGCTGGCGGGCCTGATGGCGGCCGGCGCGACAACGGTTGTCGAAACCGAGCCGACGCGCGATCACACGGAGCGCATGCTGAGATTCTTCGGCGCAGACGTTTCGTCCGAACTGGTGGACGGCAAAACACACGTCACCGTCAAGGGCGATGCGGAACTGCAAGGCCGCGACGTCACGGTTCCGGGTGATCCCTCCTCGGCGGCGTTTCTGATCGCAGCGGCGCTCATCGTTCCAGGCTCGGAGGTCACCGTCGAAGGCGTGCTTGTGAACGAGACGCGCACAGGGCTGTACACGACTTTGCGGGAGATGGGAGCCGACATCCAGATCCTCAACGAACGCCAGGAGGGTGGTGAGCCGATCGCCGACATCCAGGCCCGATATTCGCAGCTGAAGGGCGTGCGCGTGCCCGCTCACCGGGCGCCTTCGATGATCGATGAATACCCCATCCTGGCCGTGGTGGCGGCTTTTGCGAAAGGCGACACGGTGATGGAGGGGCTGGGGGAGTTGAAGGTGAAGGAAAGTGACAGGTTGGCTGCCACGGCCGCCGGACTTGAGGTCAATGGGGTCAGCGCCACCATTCAAGGCGATACGCTGATCGTTCATGGTGGTGACAAAGTGCCGGGCGGCGGCACGGTCGCCACCCACCTCGATCACCGTATCGCCATGGCCTTCCTGACCATGGGGCTTGCTACCGAGCATCCCGTTACCGTGGACGATACAGCAATGATCGCGACGAGCTTCCCCGAGTTCCGTGCGCTGATGGAAAGCCTGGGCGCGAGCTACCGGTAAGATTTGAAGGGGCTCACGTTTTGAGGTCGGCGGCGGCGATTTTCGCGGCCGCTGCACCCGAGCCCATGGCGCCGGTGAACCCGCCCGCACCGGCGAATGAGGAAGCGAGGAACAGTCCCGGGATGGGCGTTCGCGGCGAGCGTTCCAGCCCATGCCGGATGGATCGTGCCGGGGGCTCGGGCGCAAATCCATAGATCGCGCCGCCGGGCGTGCCGAGGTACTGGCTCATGGAATGGGCGGTGAGAAAGGTGCGCTCAGCAATGGCGCCGGCAAAGCCCGGATAGCGGTCCTCCAGGCAGGCTGTAATGGCGTCGAGCCACGCCGCACGCCGGGCTTCGTAGTCTTCGCTGGATCCGCCGCGCCAATTTTCGAGCCGATCTACACCCGCGACCGTCACGAGCGTCAGCCCGCCGTCGTCGAGCCCTGAGTCGATGGCGCCGTAATTCACGATCGTCAGCGGAGGCATCCGTCCGGCCGGGGCAGCCGAGAGGAGGCCCGCAGCATCGGCATAGCGATCGAGAGCCGTCATCCAATCGGGAAGGAGAATCGTCGAGTAAGCGCTGAGACCGAATTGCTGCGGCGGGCATTTCAAACCGAAATGCGCTGTGAACAGCGAGATGGACACAGGAGTGTTGCGGTAGGGCGCCAGGAATGCCGCCGCCTTGTCCTGTGGCAGCATCCCGGCAACCGAAGTGGGGGCGCAGCAGGCGAGCACGAGGCGGGTGGCGAGCCGATCTGGCCCGTTGCCGCTGCGCGCGGTGTGGTGGACGGCGATGGGTCGGCCAGTGCCGTCAAACTCGATCCTCTGGGCGGTGCGGCCAATGAAGACATCGCCGCCCGATTGCTTGATCGACTTAGCCAGCGCGCGGCTGAGGAGTGTCGAGCCGCCGCGCACATAAACGCCGCCGGAACCGAAATAGCCGCTCTGAGCCGTGGCGAACAAGATCCACCACAGCCGGCGCGGATCATCGGCATAGTAGGCAAGATTGGCGCCCAGAACGCATTTGGCGCCCTCGTCATCGCCAAGGTCCCTGGCCATCGCCTCAGCCAGCGATAGACGCCAATCCCGCGCAATCGGCAGGGCCTTGGCGGCCGCGCCCGTGAGGGCCATCAACGATCGGCTCTCGCTCGCCGCACTCAGCGCTCCCGTCGCGTCGTAGATGCGTTCCATGCGGCAAAGAAACTTGTTGATGCCGCGGGAACTCGCCGGAAAGCGCTGACTCATTTGCTCCGCGATGACGGGGAATCCATGACCGATGGTGAAAGGCTCACCGACCGGGCCTCCGCTCACTGTATGAAGGTCGGGGATCGGTACCCATTCGATCTGGTCGAGGAGCCCGAGCCGGGAGAGGATTGCGTGCTTCAGGTCGCGCGGGTCATGGGGATCGG
>CAZZPH010000316.1:0-3671 GCA_964655725.1 uncultured Hyphomicrobium sp. | reverse complement strand
GCTGCCGAGAAGGCCGCTGCTGAGAAGGCTGCTGCCGAGAAGGCTGCTGCTGAGAAGGCTGCTCCGTCCAGCGACATCATCGGCACCAGCCGAGAGGACAAGCTGGTTGGCGACGAGACCGACAATTTTATGTACGGCAAGTCGGGCAACGACGTCATGGCTGGCGGTGACGGCGATGACTTCATGATGGGCGGGACCGGCGACGACGTCATGTTTGGCGATGCCGGCAACGACACCATGTTTGGTGGCGGTTCGCTCGGCGGCAAGGCCGACATGAACAAGTTCCTCATCACCGAGAGCACGACCGCAACGATCACCTTTGGTGGTGAAACGGCCGGCTACAAGAATGCACTCGGCATGTACAAGATCGCCAAGGACGGTTCGATCTACGACGTGTCGATCCTGTTTGCGAATGCCTCCCTCCAGGGCTCTGGCGGGGATTTGATTGCTGGTAAAAGCTCTCTTGATGTGGATCTGAAGGCTGGCGATAGGCTTGGCTTCTTTGTCGTCCCGAACGGCTTTGCCCAGACCAACATGGCTAAGCTGCTCTCCGACACTTCGGGATCCTTCAAGTTCGTTGGACCTGACGGAAGCGTTGGCAATGTCAATGGCGGAGCTGAGGTCAAGCTCGTTCACGTCAGCGAGTCAGGCGTCGAGACGGTTGTGCGCTCGCAGTATGGCCAGTCCGTTTTCCATTCCTACGGCGGCGCCGAGGGTGGTCTCAACGGTGACAAGTTCAACCACGTCAAGGCCGATGTGGACGTCAAGTCTGGAACGGTCCAGGTCGCCTTCGAGGACCTGTGGGGTGGTGGCGACCGTGACTATGATGACAGCATCTTCACCGTGACTTTCGGTCAGACCAATGCGGCCATGTTGCCCAAGGAAAGCACAGGTGTTGCCAAATCGACCGACAACGACGCGATCTATGGCGGCGACGGTGACGACACGCTGTTCGGCATGAGCGGTGACGATAAAATCGACGGCGGCAAAGGCAACGATAAGATCTGGGGTGGCTCGGGCGATGACGTGCTGGACGGCGGCGAGGGCAATGACGAGCTCTACGGCGGCTCCGGTAATGACATCCTCATCGGCGGTGACGGAGATGACGTCGTCAATGGTAATGCCGGTGACGACTACATCATAGCTGGCAACGGAAACGACAACTATGTCGGCGGCTCGGGCTTCGACACGATCGATTACTCCGCCTCACGCCAGGGTGTCGTGGTCGATCTGTCCAAGCATACGGCGACCGGAATGGGCAACGATACGCTCTGGGGTATCGAGGCCGTGATCGGTACCCAGTTCGCAGACGCCATCAAGGGCGATAAGAATGCGAACTACCTGGTCGGCGGCGCTGGCGACGATGTGATCCGCGGTCTGGGCGGCGCAGACGTCCTTGTTGGTGGCGAGGGCCGCGATACCTTCGTGTGGTTTGGCAAGGATGTCGTCGATGCAGACGGCAACCATCTGGGCGTTGATCGCATCCTCGACTTCTCGACTGAGGATCGCCTCGATCTGCGCAATATTCTGAAGGGTCAGAGCTACGCCTCGCTCGACGAAGTCGTGAAGGTATCGAAGACCGACAGTGGCGCACTGGTTTCGGTCAAGATCGGGGGAGACTTCGCCGACGTCGTGCATCTGGACGGCTTCAACGCGTCGGACCTGCTGGCAAGCGGTCTCATCCTCGCCTAACGATCTGCGACCCGAACCTCCACTAAGGCCCCGCCGGTCACGCCGGCGGGGCTTTTTCGTTTGTGGACATGTCTCCGCGATCGTCTCCTGTTGATTCGAAATCCAGCAATAACCTTTGCCATTTCTCAACGCCGGGCGCCGATACGCGCCAATTGTGATGCACTATGAAACATTCTCGGTTGTTGCGAAAAAATCTAATTGCATTTCGCTTTAATTGCAGCGCCGGGAGTCATGGAAGGTTTTGAGAGTGTTGCTAGTCTCATAACAACGGCGGCGCAAATCGATCAGAAGTCGATAGGTAATTGAGCCGATAGCATCGCAGATCCGGCAGCGGGTCGGCCAGAGAAGCGGGAGTGTCCTATGGCGATCATTCACGGTACGAGCGAGGCGGACGTGATCATCGGGACCTCGCTCCAGGACCATATCATTGCCGGCGCTGGAGATGACATCATCCAAGGCGGAGCGGGTGATGATCTCATCGAGGGCCAGGATGGTCATGATGTGATCAACGGCGGAAGCGGCAACGATACGATCTATGGCGGCCGTGGCAACGACCGGATCTGGGGCGGTGAGGGCGACGATTTCATCGATGGCAACGAGGGTGACGATGAAATCTATGGTGGGAAGGGTCACGACACCATCTATGGGGGCTCCGGGCGCGACACACTCTTTGGCGATAGCGGTGATGATGCAATTTTTGGCGGCGCCGGCGTCGATTACCTCGACGGATCGTCGGGAAATGACTACCTGGACGGCGGCTCAGGCAACGATGTCATCTACGGCGGGTCCGGCGATGACATCATTGTGACCGGTACGGGCTATGATTTCGTCGACGGCGGGTCGGGATTTGACACGCTGGACTACAGCGCCTCGGTGGATGCTGTTCATGTCAACATGAGCGCCGGGATCGTCCAGAAGGATCACCGGTTCGACACGATCCGCAGCATCGAGAAGGTCATCGGGTCGCAGTTCGACGACTACTTCGACGGCAATAGCGGCAATAACGTTTTTGTCGGTGGCGCGGGGAACGATACATTCCGTGGCCGGGCGGGCGCTGATACCTACACCGGTGGCGCTGGTACGGACACCTACACATTTATGGTGCGAGACGTGATCGTCGATGGCGTGCATCAAGGCGTTGACACCATCACGGACTTCAATACCAACGACGTCATCGACCTCACCAACTTCTTCAAGGAAGAGCCGGAGAATCTGAATGACTTCGTTCAGCTGACTGATATCAACGGTGGGAAAATGCTGTCGGTCAAGGTCGGAGACGAATTCGTGGACGTCGTCAGGTTGATGGGCTTCGGCGGAGATGATGCAGCGGCTCTGGCCAGTGACGGCGTATTTCTCTACGCGTGACATCGGCCAGTGGGGTGCGTGCGACGGCGGAGAACACCGGTTCTCCGCCGTAATTGTTTCGAAAACAGAAAGTTTCGTTCAGGAAATGAACGCGCTCCACCCGAATTCGCATCAAATGCAGTTAGTTTCAACGACAAGGTGGAAAGGAAATTCAGTTAGTGTGCCTCTTAGAAAATTTGCACTGATCGAGGCGTCTTATGGCTCATATTGTCGGAACGGCTGGCAACGATATCATCGCAGGAACGCCTGACGCAGACCTGATTGAGGGCGGCGAGGGTAACGACCGTATCAATGGTGGGGCTGGCGACGACGAGATTTATGGCGGCGCTGGCAGCGATATCCTGACGGGCGATGCCGGCAATGATCGCATTTTTGGCGGTGACGGCGACGATGGCGTCTTCGGCGGCGGTGGCAACGACTACATCGAAGGTGGAGACGGGAACGACATTCTCTTCGGCGATGGCGGCAACGACGAAATCCTGGGCGGTGCCGGCGACGACCGGATCTATGGCGGCACCGGCAACGACCGCCTGTATGGTGGTACCGGCGATGACCAGCTCTATGGCGAAGCCGGGGATGATGTGCTCGTCTATCACGCGGGGGAAGGCAACGAT
>CAZZPH010000315.1:0-3697 GCA_964655725.1 uncultured Hyphomicrobium sp. | reverse complement strand
TGCTCGATGGGTATCTGAGTGGCCCGGAGTGCCAGAACGAGACGGGCGGCCCAGGTCACATCTGCCGCATTCACCTCTTCGCGGCCTGACAGGGCGGCGCTACTGCGCGCGACTTCCGCGCTGAATTGAACCGCGCGGATGGAAACGACACCGAGGGCCATTGCAGAGCGGCAGATGACCTCGATCATTTCGCTGGGCAGCACAACACGGGCGCGTCGCGATCGGGCATTACTCAGCCGATGCCGGGCCTCGTCGCTGACGCAGAGATCGGAAGATCTGATGGTGTCGAGCGTAATCCAGATGCCCAGCCTGTCACACAATGCCACGGGTGGTGTCTCGTCGTTGCCGATCCCCTCGTCGAGGGCGATCATGCCAAAGGATGTTTCGACGTAATCGCGAAGCCCATCTCGTTCCAGAGTGATGGCGCGTCGATCGAAAGCCTGGGACATGCGCGCAAAGTGTTCAGGTGTCAGCCTCTCCGCACTCGGGAGAATGAGCACGCCGCCGTTGCAGTCGGCAAGAAGGCCGCGCTCAGCAATGGGGCGCCCCGCCGATAAGGTTGCTGCCAGATCGAGACCACCCAGCAGGCGATCGTCATTGCACGCGATAGGGCAACGCTTTACGGGGCCATGACTGGCTATGAGGTCGCGACATAGGCCGAGCCATGCGTCACGCAGCGCACTGGCCCGCTCTCTGAGCCGTACCCCTCCCACGACGCATGGATCGACCGCCAGCAGCATGGCGGCCATCACGGCGTCTGCCGCCGCACCTTCGTTCTGGATCATCTGATCCTTCATATGACGAGCCGCTCTCCCGATGTTCCGAAGACGTCGCTGACAGCGCGCTCGACGCGTGAAGCGTTGTCGGATGCTGCAAGCGGGCTGCGGCGCAGCCGGTGACGCAGTGCCATCGTCGATACGCGCCGCAAGTGTCCATCATCGAGTGTTGCGGCGCCTTCCAGTGCCGCAAGGGCACGGCCGGCACGAATGAGAGTGAGTTCCCCCCGCAAGCCGTCGGTCCCGACCTCGACGCACAACTGGGCGGCGCGTTCCAGCATGGTGTCGGGTACGCCAACCCCGGCAACGCGATCGCGTGCGCGCGAGATATGCTGGCGCAGGCGCAGCTCATCATCTTGCCAGCGGTCGGCAAATTGTGCTGGATCGCGTTCGAAGGCATCGCGGCGCTTCACGATCTCGACCCGTGTGGCGACGTCCGAGGGTGTCGTGACATCGACGGCGAGGCCGAAGCGGTCGAGAAGCTGCGGGCGCAATTCGCCCTCTTCGGGATTGCCGGTCCCCACAAGGACGAAGCGGGCCGCGTGACGGACGCTCAGCCCTTCACGCTCGACGACATTCTCGCCCGATGCCGCGACATCGAGCAGAAGATCGACAAGGTGATCCTCAAGGAGATTGACCTCGTCGATGTAGAGAAATCCGCGGTGCGCACGGGCAAGAAGACCCGGCTCGAAGGACTTCTGGCCATGGGCCAGCGCCTTTTCCAGATCAAGCGCGCCGACCACGCGATCCTCCGTGGCGCCGAGTGGCAAGTCGACCACCGGAACGGGGATCTGTGTTACCTCACTTTGCCTGCAGCCGGTTGCAACACCGCCGTGCGATGCTGCGCACCCTGTGCCCGGATCGCAATTGTAGCGGCAGCCGGCGATGACGGGGATCGGCGGCAACAGCGCTGCGAGCGCGCGCACAGCCGTTGATTTCCCGGTCCCACGGTCGCCGAGTGCCAGCACCCCGCCCACGCTCTGGTCGATGGCCGCGATCAGCAGCGCAAGCTTCAAGTCGTCCTGTCCGACGATTGCTGAGAAGGGATAGAGCTGCGGCATGGCGATTCAACCTGGCTGTGTTTCGAGAGAGGATGACGGTGCTGCCTGCGCAGCGGCGGAATGACTGAGCCGAGCCGGCAGGCGGAAGGCGACCTTCTCCTGTGGTGCGTCCATCTCGAAGACGTCGATCTGTCTCAGACTGGCGAGATGCGCCAGGACACGCTGGACCAGAGGTTCAGGTGTGGAGGCGCCTGCTGTGATGCCGATTGTGTCAGCAGTCTCGATCCAAGATGGATCGATCGCCCCCGAATCTTCGATGAGATAGGCGGGAAGGCCGGCCTCATTGCCGATATCGCGCAGGCGGCTGGCGTTGGAACTCGATGGCGAGCCGACGACGAGCAGAATATCGACCTCCCGGACGAGGGCGTAGACGGCCTTCTGCCGGTTCTGGGTGGCATAACAGATGTTGCGCGTCTCAGGTCCGACGATGTTCGGGAAGCGCTGCTTTAATGCCGCAATGATCCCCGCGGTCTCATAAAGACTGAGTGTTGTCTGAGTGACGTAGGCGACCTTCCCGGGATCGTTGACGACGAGATTGGCGACGTCCTCAGGGCTTCCAACAAGGTGGACGCGGCCATCGATGCGGCCCATGGTGCCGATGACCTCGGCATGTCCGGCGTGCCCTATGAGGATGACGTCGAAGCCCCGCGCGGCATATCCCGCGCCCTCATTGTGAACGCGGCGGACCAGCGGGCAGGTGGCGTCGATGACGTCGAGGCCGCGCTCCGCGGCCTCCTCGTCCACACTTCGCGCAACGCCGTGTGCGCTGAAAACCGTGACGGCGCCTGGCGGGATGGCCGACACTTCATCAACGAATACGGCGCCCTTCCTGCGGAGTTCGTTCACCACGTGCGAGTTGTGCACGATCTCATGGCGGACATGGACCGGCGCGCCATAGGTCTCCAGGGCCCGTTCGACGATTTCTACGGCCCGCACGACGCCCGCGCAAAATCCGCGCGGGCGAGCGATGATTACGCGGCATGCGGGGCGGGTCGTCACGGACGTCTCCTGTTGGTATCTCTCTGTCATTACCGGCCTTTCAACCCCGCGCGATGACAAAGTCGCGCAGCACGTTGGTTTCCAGCTGCAGTTCGTCGAGCCGGTATTTCAGCACGTCACCGATACTGATGAGGCCGATCAGCTCGGCATCCTTCTGGACCGGCATGTGCCGGAAGCGCCGCTGCGTCATGGTCTTTGCGACCTGCGCGATCGTCTCCTCTGCCGAGCACGTCACAACGGCTCGTGTCATGAGCTGGGAGACCGTCATGTTGGTCAGAGCTGCGCCGTGCACGGCCAGACCATTGGCGATATCGCGTTCGGAGATGATGCCGTCGAGGGCATTGTTCTCGCCCATGACGACCATCGCGCCGACCCCTTCGGCTTTCATCCGCTTGGCGAGCGACAATATCGATTCGCTGGCGGGAATTGTTTTGACGGCACTGCCCTTGTCTTTCAGGATGTCGGCGACTTTCATGGCGTAACTCCTCTGAAGACTGCCGAAAATATCGAGGTGGCCGGAGTAGGCTCTGCGCAACGCGGCGATGATCTCCTCGCCGTCGCCCGGCCAAAGCGTTGCGGTGCCACTTCGAGTCATCAGTCCAATTAATGTGGCCGGGCAATCGATTGTGAAAAGGGCTCCTGGGACGTCGAAGGCGGAGTCATGCGGAGAGACAGCAATGACGGCATGTATTCCAGCGGCCAACGCCGCGTCTGTACCTTCTGCAGTGTTCTCAAATGCGAGGATCTCGTGCGGTCTGGCGTCCAGTTCCTCGATAGCGCGGGCGTAGAGGCTGCCAGGGCCCGCCTCGGTGTCGAATGCCGTGTCGGCAGCACCGAAGACCTGCACAGCACCGTTATCCA
>CAZZPH010000314.1:0-3697 GCA_964655725.1 uncultured Hyphomicrobium sp. | reverse complement strand
TCGTACCGTGCACGCGCATGCCGTTGTCATGGCGACACCAGTCGAGCGCCAGGCGATTGGCCGCCCCGATGTCCAGGTCCGGATGGAGCGTCTTTAGCTTGCGGAACAGCTCCCGTGCCAGAGGCACGATGCGCTCCACCTTCCCTTTATCCCAACCCGTCGATTGCACCTGATTGCCAGGGTGAGCAGCGACGAGTTCGTGTTACCCATCCTTTCCATCCGCTCTGCGGACAGGTGTTCGACCTGCTGACCTACCGTATCACGTGGGGTGAGGAGCGCGCTTATTTCTACGACCACAAAGGATGCCTTTTGCACCTGCCGGCACACTGGACGGACGTGCTTGAGCCCGATCCTTTCGTCGTCATCTCAGCCGGTCGATCCTGCTTCCGCCTCACCGACATGATCGAACTACGTCGTCTGCTCGACGAACTCGACGCCCAATCCGCGGCCGAAGATGGCGCCACACGTGTAAAGCAAACTCTGTCATGACTGTTAAAACAAATATGTCCACTACTCCGAAGAAGATCAGTATATGTGCGAGAGGTATTTTCTTTACAATCCGCCTATTATGGATCATAAGTGCTATATTTCACCATGCCTATGGCCATGTCCGTTATGTATATGACATTATTTGCATTACACTCTTTCACCTATTTTGCGCTCATGTCCCCATCCGACTCCGCCGACACCAAGCTTCGGGAGCTGCGCCTGAGCGGAACCCTCAATCCGAAGGCCGACCTTGTTCTGGACGAACGCTTCCAGCCACACACGTTCTTCGACGCGCGCGACATCTTGCAGGTCAAGTACGAGATGCTCCGCCATGTCAAGCACGTGGGCTGGAGCGTCAGTCAGGCGGCCCGGCACTTCGGCCTCTCCCGACCCACGTACTACCAGGCCCGGAATGCCTTCGAGCAGAAGGGGCTCTGGGGCCTGGTGCCCGAGCGCAGAGGGCCGCGCACCCCACGCAAGCTCACCGAGGCGATGGTCGACTCGCTGCGCGTGTTGCGCGTGCGCGACCCCACGCTCAGCTGGCGCTTGCTCGCCGAACATCTCGAGCAGCACCATGGCCTGCGTGTTCATCCTCGAACGATCAAGCGACGCCTTATACGTCCTCAAAAAAAGGGGGGCCAGTAACCATGCTGGGTCCAACGGCGCCTCCACTCGAAGAGCACTATGAGAAGCTGCGCCGAAGAGCCCTCGGAGGCGCCGACCCCTGGGCTGAACCCGCTCCGAGCGTCGCCGGTTACGGATTGTTCGTACAGCGCGGCATGCTGGCCTGGATGCGCACCTGCATGGCGTGTGCGCCGCATGTAGAGCCGGCCAGGCCGGCCCCCCTTACGCACCCCGGCGTGGTCCCGACTCAGGACGGCGCCCCGACTCAAGACGGCGCGGTGCTTCCTCCGGGCGTGGAGGCCGAGTTGATCCAGGTACTGACCGCTCTGATTCTCAGTCGTCAACAGCGTACTCTTCGGCAAGTAGACCAGGCGGGGCGATATTCACTCCAATGAGATAAGCCATGAGACCCGATAGTCATCTTCCCGGACAGAAGGTCACGGCGGAGCACCTCAGG
Organism: uncultured Hyphomicrobium sp.; assembly: GCA_964655725.1. Taxonomy (GTDB): domain Bacteria; phylum Pseudomonadota; class Alphaproteobacteria; order Rhizobiales; family Hyphomicrobiaceae; genus JAGVSR01. The sequence continues at coordinate 2,127 of CAZZPH010000314.1, read as the reverse complement.
CGCGGCGCCTACCTCTATATCCGCCAATCCTCCCTCAAACAAGTCGTCGAGCACAACGAGAGCACCCAGCGGCAATATGCCCTCCGCGAACGAGCGATCGCCCTGGGCTGGCCCAGCGAGCGCATCGTCGTTATCGACAACGACCTCGGCCTCTCGGGCGCCTCCTCGGCCGATCGAGAGGGCTTTCAGTACCTGGTCGGAGAGGTTGGCCTGGGACGGGCCGGCCTGGTGATGGGGCTGGAGGTCTCGCGCCTGGCGCGCAACTCGAGCGACTGGCATCGCCTGCTGGAGATCTGCGCGCTCTCGGGTACACTCATCCTCGACGAGGACGGACTCTACAACCCCGGTGACTTCAACGATCGGTTGCTGCTGGGGCTCAAGGGCACGATGAGCGAAGCCGAACTGCACTTTCTGCGGGCCCGCATGCGCGGCGGCGCCTTGAACAAAGCCCGTCGGGGCGAGCTCAAGATGCCGCTGCCGATCGGCTTTCTCTATGCGGATCGTCGATCCGCGGACGAGCGGGAGAAGGTCGTGTTCGATCCCGACCGGCAGGTGCAACAGAGCCTGCACTGCTTCTTTGAGACGTTTCGGCGAACGGGTTCGGCCACCGCGACCGTGAAGGCCTTCCGGGCCGGCGGGCTGCTCTTCCCACGACGTATCGGACGCGGCTTTCGCAAAGGAGAACTGCACTTTACGGAGCTCACCCACAGCCGCGCTCTGTCGATTCTGCATAACCCGCGTTACGCCGGCGCGTTCTTCTACGGCCGACTGCATGAAGAGCGTCAATCGGACGGAAAACTACGCTATCGGAATCGCCCTCGCCAGGAGTGGTTTGCGCTTCTTCCCGATGCCCACGAAGGATACATCTCCTGGGAGCAGTTCGAGGAGAACGAGCGCCGCCTGCGGGAGAACGCGCAGGGTTATGGCTTCGAGCGGCGCAAGAGTCCGCCGAGGGAGGGGCCGGCCCTGCTGCAGGGACTCGTTCTTTGCGGCCGTTGCGGGAGTCGGATGACGCTCCGTTATCACACGCGGCGCGGCAAGCAGGTGCCCGATTACTACTGCGGCCGGGACGCCATCGAACATGCCCGCACAACGCATTGTCAGGTCGTGCCGGGCGAAGCGATTGATGCGGCCATCGGCGAACTGCTCATCGAGTCGATGACGCCTGTGTGCCTGGAGGTGGCTCTCGGCGTGCAGATCGAGCTGACGGCGCGGGCTGAAGAGGCTGACCGATTGCGCATGCAGCAGGTCGAACGGGCCCGCTATGAAGCCGAACTGGCCCGGCGGCGTTATCTGGGGGTCGACCCGGATAATCGCCTGGTGGCCGATGTGCTTGAAGCGGATTGGAATGCGGCGCTCCGAAGCCTGGAAGCCGCTCAGCGCACGTACGACGAACAACGGGCTCGAGCACAGAGCCAGATCTCTGATGAGCTGCGCCGGGAGATCCTCGCCTTGGCCAGTGACTTCCCCAGACTCTGGCAGGATGAGCGAACGAGCGATCGTGAGCGGAAACGGATGGTGCGCCTGGTGATTGAGGACGTAACGCTGCTCAAAGCCGACGAACTCACGCTACACGTACGCCTGCGTGGCGGCGCCACCCGTACGATCACGCTGCCGCGGCCCCCGACGGTAGCGGAGCTGCGAAAAACGGACCCCGGGGTCGTTGCCGAGATCGATCGACTCCTCGACGATCACATCGAGTCGGAGATCGCCCGGATACTCAATGGGCGCTCTCTTTCGACGGGCACTGGCATAGCGTTTACGGCGACACGGGTGCAGGACATCCGCCGGGCCTACGACCTCCGCAGTCGTTATGAACGGCTACGGGGGCGGGGCTTGCTCACGCTCATGGAGATTGCCCGGCGGCTGAACGTCCATCCGCAGACGGTGAAAAAATGGCACCGGCATGGTCTGCTTATCGGACACGCCTTCAACGACAAAAGGGAGTGCCTCTACGAGGATCCGGGTGGGGATCCCCCAAAGAAGATCCCCGGTAAGAACCTGGTCTATCGCAAACCGCTACGTGAAGCTGTCGTCGCATCAACTGAATGAGGTGCAGTATGCCACACTCGCTTTATCTCTTGGGGATCGGACCCGCGCCGTGTCGACAAATGTGCCGAAGTGAGC
>CAZZPH010000313.1:0-3699 GCA_964655725.1 uncultured Hyphomicrobium sp. | reverse complement strand
CGCACGTGCCTCCTCCTCGACCGCATCCTCGCGGACATCCGCGTGCGGGAAGAGGTGTGGGAGATGGGGAAGTGAGGGGATGGGGAGGGCAGACCGGAGTTATACAAAAGCGGTCGCTGGAAGACGCGGAGTGTGACGGCATCAAGCGCGTCGGCTCTCAGAGTTACAGCGGAAATTATGGTTGGCTAATGGCAACTGCTTACATGACGCGATACCGGGGCACCCGCTTTCATATGAAAGTGTCGAGCAACGGATCAGTACGATCTTATGCCGGAAACGCTACCGATATTTGCGAGTCAACTTCTCGATCACAGCCTTCAGGCGAATGAATTCTTCAAAATCGCTTCGCTCCACCATATACTTCTGCGTTCGAAAAACATTAAAAATGCGCTTCATCTCAACGAATGCACGCCGCTCCTCTTGTCCAAGCAGACCATCCTCTACAAGCTCATCTACAATAGGCTCATAGTCGTAACGGGCCATTCGTGCATACTTGGAGTACTTTCTACCATCCTCGATGGAGTTGATAGTAATTTCAATCAGATCTTTGGTTTCTCGCCACTTGTTGCTCAGGCTGTCCCAGAAATCTTTCTCACTTTGTGCGTAGGGCGGGACTGAAGCTGAAGCTTGCACATCTGGTGGCGACGCGCCGCCTGAAGGTGGCCCGGAAGGTTTTTCATTGATCGCGATACCGGCGAAAATTCCGACCCAGTGCTGCAAAGCGTCTGCCGCATCCTGCATTTTGCCGACAGCAATGTTTATCGTATTTACAGCTTTGGCGGATTCGAGAGCCAGAACTCTAGCCTGTCCACCAATATACCAACCGCCTAGCAGACTTAGGCATAACACGAGGAGCGCTTCGCGCGAGGACCAAATCAATCCAATTATTGCTGCGAAAAGTTCGCGATTTACGAAATAGGCGGTAAAAATTCCTCCTACGGCAAGTGGCAATAAAACCGTCAAAATGCCACGCACTACTTTGCGCAGCGCTTCGTCCAGTGCCAACCAACTGTCAATAATCCGTCCGACACCTCGTTTGGACCCTTCAAGTGCTGATGCATCACCCAAGTCCAAATCGACTCGCTCTTGCATAGGGCCCCCCAAAACCACACAAGTGATGTTCTTCTTCGATGAGCGGTGCCGCCTTGTCAAGCGTGAAGCGGCTGCTCAATAGGCAACACCTGAGGAATATCGATTTGGGATATGGCGACGGCACGACAGTCCAAGCTGACCCTTCTCTGCCATTGCGCACCCGGCTGCTTTTGACGGAGGAGCGGACGTCACATTTGCAGCCACGAAGCGACGCCGTTCAATAGGTCAGAGGTCCGCCTTCTCTGCACTCCAGTCCTCAGCCTCCCCACTTATCCCCTCCCCCTCATCCCGTGCCTACACTCGCCCCATCCTGTCTCACGGACGAGGGGGCGGCGCTTAAGAGGCGTCTTTTGAGATGCGAGACGGGAGGCAGGCCGGGACGGAGGCAACGCAGCTTCTCTCGCGGCGGCACGACCATCTCATTCGCGCGCTTCCAGCGCGACCCGCCCAGTGAGTGTCTGGGACGCGGGGAATCCGCTGAAACGCCGAAGGGATGCCGCGATAAGTCCTGCGCGGGGCGGCCTGACGCTGCTTCCTTGATACAAACCCGCGGCGCTCATCGCCGCTCCGCTCCCCTCGGCCGCGCGTCAGGATTACCGGAATGTCGAGGAAATGTAGGCCGCCAGATTGGCGATCTCGTCGTCGGTCAGTTGCGCCGCGTGCGGCATCATCAGAGCGGAGTTGGGCCCGACCTTCTCTCCAGCCCGGTACTGCTGGAGACGGGAGGTGATGTAGTCGGCGTCGCGTCCCGCAAGCCGTGGGAAACTCGCCATGCCCTTGCCGGTGGGGCCGTGGCAGGTCTTGCACACCTCCGCATATTTTCGTTCCGCAGCCGCAGCGCCGTCATCCTGGGCGTGCGCAGCACCAAGTGTCAGTGCGGTGAAGATAAGAGAGAATAACGGGGCATTCATTGCGTGCTCCAGTCCACGGCCTGCAAGGCATTCGGCCCGCAACGTCACGCATTATAAAAAAGCCGCGATGCTTGATCAGACCGTTGCTGCGGACAGGCAAGGCCTAACACGGGCCTCAGCCGCACCGCAGAAACGGCGGTGCGGCTGGTGTGAGCCTATTTGCTTGCCGTCAGTTTGAAGATACTGCCCTCGTCCACCGACGTATACAGGCTGCCGTCGGGACCCTGCACGACGGAGCGGAAGCGGCCTGCCGCCATCGGCAACGGCATCGAGACGACCTCACCAACGGACATGCCATCGTCCTTGAGTTCGATCACGTCGATACGCTGACCAACCGGTGTGCCGCCAAAGCCGATGCCCATGATGCCGACAGCCAGACGGCCCTTCCAGTCACCCCACTGGTCGCCCGTCAGGAACACCGCGCTCGACGTACCCTGAGACAGACCGTTGTTGTTCCACGCCGGCTTCATCGCATCCGGGTAGGTCGCCAAGTCCGTCATCGGCATGAACTTCACCCGTTCTTTCGGGTCCATGCCCTCCGTCTGGTTTGGCGAATAGCCGCAGTATTTGTCCGGGCAGTCGCCACGGCCGGCCATATTGGGACGCGGGTCCCATCCCCCGTTACCGCCATTCTTGAGAACCGTGATTTCATCGGAATGCCAAGGCCCGTGCTCGGCCACAACCGGTGTGCCGTCGCTGGGACGGAAGTCGATTCCCTGCACGTTGCGGTGACCGAACGTGTAGATCCGCGGGTCGAAACCTTCCGGAGGCTTGTTGCCCTCAGCAGCCTTGCCGTCCCGGTCGATGCGCAACACCTTGCCGCCGATCAGCTTGGGCGATTGCGGGACCTCACCATTGTGCGTGTCACCCGTCGTCAGGTAGATGAACCCGTCGGGTCCAAAGCGGACACGCCCGCCGTTGTGCGCGCCAGGTCCGCCAAACGGATGATCGCTGGCTTTGGGCTTGTAGGGGACGTCGTCGACGATGTCGGTGCGATCGGAGACGGCGCTCAGGTCGTCGGCCACTTTCAGCCGCATCAGGCGGTTTGAACCAGGCGCGGTTTTACTGGACGTCGCGTAAACGTAGATCTGCCGATTGGTGGCAAAGTCGGGATCGACCGCCACACCCATCATGCCAGCCTGTCCTTCGCAGAACAGATCGTCCGCGGTGCCCGCGTAGCCCTCAGAGCCCTTCACGCCGAGGAGTTTCTTCACATCTCCAGCGGGCAGCCGCACGGACAGGCCGCTGCACTTTTCGGTGAAGAACATCGTCCCGTCAGGCAGGAAGGCCATGTCCCATGGATTGTCCAGACCGGACAGCACCGTTTCGTGGAGGATCTTCGGAGCGGCTGCATGAACAGCGGCGCCGGTTGCGAGGCAGAAGGGCGCAGCAATCGCCATAGCCGAGCAGAGCGACCGGGTGGTCAGGTATCGGGGCATAGAGGATCAACTCCCATTCTAAGGTTATATTTTTTCAAGCATTTCGCGAATGCATCTGAGTCCACATAGGGTCTTGGTTGGAGCATTCCAACCGTCGTGACGGCAAATTTAAGCAACGTTATTATGTTTCGCACAACGGGACTCCTTCCCGCTCACGCCGATGTGAGAGACCACGGCCGGGTCGCCGGACGCCCGCAGCATCCCTCATTCGCAAGTTGTCAGTTTTGATCGCAATCCGGCACACGAACCGTCCGGTG
>CAZZPH010000312.1:0-3714 GCA_964655725.1 uncultured Hyphomicrobium sp. | reverse complement strand
CACGTAAGCTGAGATCGAACCGTTGTTGATGATCCGGCCACCCTGGGGGTTTTGCGACTTCATTTGCCGGATGGCCGCTTGGGCACACAGGAAAGCTCCGGTGAGATTGACGTCGATGACGGCCTCCCACTCGTCGTAGGTCAGATCTTCCAGAGGCTTGGCGGGAGCTGCGGTGCCGGCATTATTGAAGAGCACATCGAGGCGGCCGAAAGACTCCTTGGCACGTGCGAAAAGCCCTTTTACCGAAACAGGATCGGCGACATTGGTTGACACCACCAGCGTCTGGCCCGACGTGACGGCCGCTGCGGTCGCTTCGAGCTCCGGCCTGCGCCGGCCTGCAAGTACGACGCTGTAGCCGTTCTCCGCCAGCTTGATAGCCACAGCCCTGCCGATGCCACTGCCGGCGCCTGTGACGATGGCAACACGTTGAGACGATGTCATGCGCACTCCGCAATATCGGCCAGGGCGGTCATCATCATCGCCGCAACACTCCCAGCCGGCAAAAGCCGCCGACGATTTCGCATTACCGGGTCGGCACGGGGGTTTCGCCGCGATAGTCATAAAAGCCGCGGTTCGTTTTGCGGCCAAGCCAACCGGCTTCGACGTACTTCACCAGAAGCGGGCAGGGCCGGTACTTGGAATCGGCAAGCCCTTCGTAGAGAACCTGCATCACGGCCAGGCACGTATCCAGCCCGATGAAATCGGCAAGCTCAAGCGGTCCCATCGGATGGTGCGCGCCGAGCTTCATCGCCTTGTCGATCGCCTCCACAGTCCCGACGCCTTCATACAACGTATAAATGGCCTCGTTGATCATCGGCAGCAGGATGCGATTGACGATGAAGGCGGGGAAGTCTTCCGACACCGCGACCTTCTTGCCCAGACTGTCGACGAAGCGGCGTGCCGTCTGGAAGACTTCGTCTTCCGTTGCGATCCCCCGGATGAGTTCGACCAGCTCCATCAACGGCACCGGATTCATGAAGTGCATGCCGATGAAATGCTCTGGACGGTCCGTCGCGGAAGCCAGTCGCGTGATCGAAATCGACGACGTGTTCGTCGCAAGCAAGGCTTCGGGCTTCAAGCGCGGACATAGATCGGCAAAAATCTTGCGCTTGATCCCCTCGTCCTCGGTGGCCGCCTCGATAACAATGTCGCAATTGGAAATCGCATCGAGCGACGGTGCGGCTGCGATGCGTTTCAGAGCATCCGCCATCTGGCCATCATCGATGACCCCCTTGCCGACCTGACGGCGCATGTTCTTTTCGATCGTCGCCACCGACTTATCGATCGCCTCGGGCCGGACGTCGTTCAAGAGCACGTCGTAGCCGCTCAAAGCCACGACATGAGCGATGCCAGCCCCCATCTGACCAGCACCGATAATGCCGACATTGCGGATCTTCGTTACCGGAATGACGGGCACCTTGGGTTTCTCGATGTCTCGCACAGCCACATCCATGTTACGGCTTCCTCCCCCTCATCAGCTGTCTTGATGGCTGCCGGACGTCATCGTCCGGCCTTCTCAAGCTCAGCCGCCAGCTCGGGCAGCGCCTGGAACAGGTCCGCCACGAGCCCGTAGTCGGCCACCTGGAAGATCGGCGCCTCGCCGTCCTTGTTGATGGCCACAATGACCTTGCTGTCCTTCATTCCAGCGAGATGCTGGATCGCGCCTGAAATGCCAACTGCGATGTAAAGCTCCGGTGCCACGACCTTGCCGGTCTGACCGACCTGCAGATCGTTGGGAGCAAAGCCTGCATCGACGGCCGCACGCGAGGCGCCCATCGCCGCGCCGAGACGATCGGCAACAGGCTCAATATAGATTTTGAAGTTCTCCGCATTGCCGATGCCGCGACCGCCCGAGATGACGATGCGTGCGGATGTAAGCTCAGGGCGATCGGACTTGGACAGCTCGGCGCCTTCAAAGCTGGATAAGCCCACAGCAGCCGGAGGAACCAGTGCTTCACTCGGCACGGACGCGCCTTCACCGGCGGCTGCGAATGCGGCCGTACGAACGGTGATGACTTTTTTCGACCCGGCGGCCTTCACCGTCTCGATCGCATTGCCCGCATAGATCGGCCGCTCAAAGGTGTCAGCGTCGATCACCTTGGTAATATCGGAGATCTGCATCACGTCCAAACATGCCGCCACGCGCGGCGCGACGTTCTTGCCCGACGCAGTGGCCGGCGCCACGAGCGCGTCATAGGAGGGCATCAAGGGCACCACGACTGCGGCGACCTCCTCTGCCAGTCCGTGAGCCAGATGGGGTGCGTCAGCCACAAGGACGCGAGCAACTCCGTCGATCCGGCCCGCGGCGGCGGCGGCCGCTTCGCAATTGTGCCCGGCAACGAGGACATGAAGTTCAGCACCCATCTGACGGGCCGCTGTGACAGCCTTTGCGGTGGCAGAGCCCAGTGTCGCGTTATCGTGATCTGCGAGGAGGAGAATTGCCATCACAACACCCCCGCCTCGGTCTTGAGCTTCGTCACAAGCTCGCTGACACTTTCGACCTTAACACCGCCTTTGCGTGACGGCGGCTCCGAAACACGCACGACCTGCAGCCGTGGCGCAATGTCGATGCCCAAATCGTTGACCGGCCGGATCTCGAGCGGCTTTTTCTTCGCCTTCATGATGTTCGGCAGCGAGGGATAACGCGGCTCGTTCAGCCTGAGATCCGTGGTGATCACAGCGGGCAGCTTGAGCTGCAACGTCTCCAGACCACCATCCACCTCGCGCGTCACCTTCACCTCGCCCGGGCCGGGCTCGATCTTCGAAGCGAATGTCCCCTGGGGCCAGCCCAAGAGTGCTGCAAGCATCTGTCGGGTCTGGTTACAATCATCGTCGATGGCTTGCTTGCCCATGATGATCAGGTCGGGATTTTCTGAGCCCGCCACCACCTTCAACAGTTTTGCGACGGCAAGCGGCTCGATGGCAGTCCCCTCGGCGGTCTCGACCAGAACCGCGCGATCGGCTCCAATGGCGAGCGCCGTTCTCAACGTCTCCTGTGACTTGGACGGGCCAATCGAAACCACCACGATCTCCGTCGCGATGCCTTTTTCCTTCAGCCGCACGGCCTCCTCGACGGCGATCTCGTCGAAGGGGTTCATGGACATCTTGACGTTGGCAAGTTCGATACCGGACCCATCCGCCTTGACGCGGATTTTCACGGCATAGTCGACGACGCGTTTCACCGCGACGAGTATTTTCATTCTCCAGGTGCTCCCCAGCAGCCCAAAGTCATTGTTGTCATTGGCGGTCGCGCCGCCTCGGGCGTTTTGTTGTTGCGGCGCAATCGCAGCGCACACGGAAGGGCATTCGGACCGTTCGAATCGGTGAGCGCACGCCCTTCGCAGATGCGAAAGACCAGCCTAAGTGGGCCTGCCAGCGGTGTCAATTGGTCGGCCCACAGGCTTTATCAGCGACTCGGGAAACAGTTTCTCACGAAATTATACTGTGTTCACACCGTTCGCAGATCCCGATCGAACAGGGGCACCCCTGGGCGCCGCATGAACAGAATGAGCACCGCCCCAGCGGCAAGGCCCCCGACATGCGCCCACCAGGCAATCGGGCCAACGCTGGGCACCACAAGCATCACAAATTGCATGATGACCCAAATCCCCAGGACCGTGGCCGCCGTGAGGCGCAGGGGGATGGCCTGAAAGGCAAGAACCCAGACCCGCACACGCGGATGCAGCATCAAATAGGCCGCGATGAACCCTGCCA
>CAZZPH010000311.1:0-3715 GCA_964655725.1 uncultured Hyphomicrobium sp. | reverse complement strand
CGTTCGCATCGCGCTTCGGATGAAAACTCATACCGCCAGCGGCCCCCATTCAGCCCCACTCCCCTGGGTAGAACCAGCCTATCCGAACAGTGCTCGCGCAGGCACTTGCCGCCTTACGGTCCTCGCGCCGCGGTCATTCTATGGGGTTGGCAGGCCGTGATGAGGGTTGATCAGAGAGGATAAAACGAAAAAAGGCGGTCCTGGCGGGTTGCGCCAGGACCGCTCCGCTGCTGTGCGTGATAACCGTTCTCAGGTGCCGGTATTGGCCAGCGCCGACAGGCGGATGTTCTCAAAGCCCGATACATCCAGGTTCGGCGTCAGCTCAGCGTCGTCCTTGGCGCGACGCACACGGCCATCGAACTGTGCGCCCTCCGAAATCGAGAGGGTTTTGTGAGTGATATCTCCCTCGACCTGGGCGGTTGGATGAAGGGTTACGACTTGAGCCCTGATTGCGCCCTTCACGCCACCGCGAACGTCGATCGCCTCAGCGTTGATGGTGCCGATCACCGAGCCTTCCTCGCCGATGACCACCTGCTTGCCATGGATGTCACCGTGGACATCACCGTCGATCGTCAGCTTGTTCTGCGAAATGATGGTGATCTTCTCACCCATGATGGTCAGATCGGTTCCGATGGTCGACGTCCCCATGCTCGACGCTCGTTCAAAGGGCGAGCCCGGCGCGGGACGCGGCGCTGGCGTGGGTGGACTGGCGGCCATTGGTGGCAGGGTCGTGGAGGGCTGTTTGGGCGGATTGGCGTCGGGACTTGGACCACGGCTGAACACGGAATATTCCTCCCAGGAACTCTGGCAACAGATGCGCCCTCGCTTTTAGACCAGCACCATGCGCGCTTGTTGAAAATATGTCGAGCACCGAGAACGGACCGCGCGGCGAGCGAATGGCGTTGTGACTGACAGGCAACGTCAACTCAATGTCCAGGGATTGGGCCCGGATGCGCAAGTCAATATGGCCATGCGATCGGGCAGGCGCCGCGCCATGCCAGACCCGCTGAAGCGCCCGTCCAAGTGGCGGGAACTTCCGCCCTATCCAGCATCCCCCGGGGAGGCCGCGATCGGTGACTTCATCCCGTCGCCGCCGTTGGTGCCGCCATTGGTGCCGAGCTTCTTGAGTTCCATGATCCCGCGGTTGACCTCCGCGCCCAGGATAATGATGACCGCTGTCACCTGGAAGAAGATGAGCGCGATCATGAGTTGTGACAGTCCTGCGTAGAAGCGGGTGTAATCGCTCAGATTGAGATAATAGGAGTAGAGTGCCGCAATGGCGATCCACAGCAGGACCGAGACCAGAATTCCTGGCCAGACATCGGCCAGACGACGCTTTCCGGCCGCCAGCCAAAGGTGGAACGCGAAAAGCTGCGTTGCGATCACGACGGCCGCCAGGACATAGCGCTTTATCGTCCCCATCCAGGTCGAGGAGAGAAGTGTCTTGGCCCATTCGGGTTCGAAGAGCGCGATCTGAGCGGCGATCGCCGGGCCGAACAGAACGGCCCAGGTGAGGAACAGCATCGAAGCCGCGCTGACAAAAACAAACAGCATGCTGATGAGAAGGCACAGCGGGTAGGCGCGTGTCTCCTGAACCCGATAGGCCCCGTTCAGGGCCGCGCGCATGGTTTCAATAGCGCTTGTGGCGAAGAACAGGGCGATGAAACCCGACACGGTCAGCAGGTCGATGCGGCTCGAGCCCATAATGGATTCGACCTGAGGCACCAGCGCCTGAGCAACCGCTTCGGGAAGAATCTCGAACAACTGCGCGACGGCGCGCTGCGCTAGGTCCCGGCCACCGAAAACACCCGATAGCGCACCCAGGAAGATGCAGAACGGGAAGAGCGAGACGACAAAGGAAAAGGCGACCGCTCCGGCCAGCGAAAATCCGGAGTGCTCATAGAGACGGTAGATGGCGCCCAGAAGGGCACGGTATCGCTTCATATCAGGGGAATCGCGCTGGTCTGATCTCGGGTTGGCCGCAAGCTAGCCGTCCCCGCCGTTAAGGTCCATGACCCATCGGCCACGCCGGTGCGGCAAAATTTCGGCCCAAATACCCTGTCTTTAAGTCGAGCGGAGCGCCTCATCTTGCAGGAACACCCGGGTCTCGCCCTGCGAGTGCAGCCCCGACGATCCTGTCGCGTTTCTCTGTATGGGAATTAACCCTCACGCACTGCAATGGAATACCCTAATCTGCAAACTATGTTCTGGTCGGCTCCGGGGCGCGGGCCAATGACATGATCAGCGAGGACCAGATGAGCGACCCGATCGAGGAGGTTCGCGAAAGGCTTCGTTCCCTGATTTCTCAGGTTGCTGCCCTGGCCGCAGATGGCCGCGGTGCCGATAGCCGTCTGCCCCTTGCCGCCCATGCCATGCGCCAGGCCATGGAGATCCTGGCGCGACCGGACTCGAGCGATACGGGCGAGATCAAGCGAACCCCAAGAAGCCTGGCATCCCTGATCACCCCGATCGGGAGCACTCTGCCTCCTTCAGCGGGGCCGGATGCGGGGCCAGTGCGTTCGGAAGCCTCTCGCCCGGCTGGAGTGCCCGCCACGGATCCACGTCCCGCCAGCGTCCTCACGGCAATTCGGGGGATCGACCGGGACCTCGCCGGTCAACTTTCGGCTCACGGCGTTCGCAGTGCCGGCGATATCGCTGCGTGGCGTGCCGAGGATGTGGCGCGGATTGCGCGCGCCTTGGATCTCGGACGACGGATTTCAAAAGAGAACTGGATCGAGCAGGCCGCCTTGATCGCACGGCGCGATGCGAGCATGACCGCCGTGGCCGGCTCTGCCCTAGACAGCGGCGGTATTGCGCGCGCCGATAAGCCATCCGATGCGGTCGGCGATAGAGAGATTGCTCCGGATCGCGTGGCCGCCGGGGACACGCGTCGTGCCACGGTGCGGCCGGAGGATGGGATTTCTGGCTCACCTGCCCCTGTTCCAGCGCCCCCAGAACCAATAAACGCAGGACCGGTAAGCACTGGCCAGCCCGACCGCCCGCTCCCAAATCTCCCTGAGGCCACAGCTCACAACCTGCCCTCTCCGATCTCCAGCAAGCCCCAACAGATGGCCTCGGACGAGGCGGCCGAAGCCGAAGTCACCATCGTCAAGCGAACCCCTCCATCAAACCCCCGTGGCGGCGCGCGGTCGACCACTCCCATTCTGAGACAGACCGCTGCTGAGCGGCCGAAGCCCCCACCCCGACCAGGACTTACCGCGGAAAAAAGCAGCCCCAACCGCGATGCCAGCGAACTGCCGGGTCTGGAGGCCGAAGTTGTGATCCTGCCGCCGCGCAACCTCCTGCCTGGCGGGCCAGATCCGACCCCAACACCCCCGCGTAATGGAGCGGTCGACTCCCGAGCAAGGCATGACACTGGTCACGGTGCCACGTCTGACGAGGCGGCGGGCAAAGTCGCGTCATCTTCCAACGCCACTGAGGCATCCGGGGCCGTCGCTCGTCTGCTGGGGCGCCTTCGCGGGGAGCAGAATGGGCGGTCTGACCGGCGGTCCTGACGCGGGTCATGTTGGGGGGCCCGGCGGGCACCGCGCCCCCGTGTCGCGCGAATTGCCGGTTGCCTTGCGAGCTTCAGGCGATACTTTGCCGGGCGAAAAATGTCGCAGGATCTTCATATCGGTCCATCTGGACGAACGACCGAACTCAAGGGGTAGACGACCATGACCATCGCCGGGCTCGGAGTTAGCAAGGATGACCA
>CAZZPH010000310.1:0-3741 GCA_964655725.1 uncultured Hyphomicrobium sp. | reverse complement strand
CTTCCCGTTCATCTTCCGCGGCGCGCTCGACGTTCAGGCTCGCACCATCAACGACGCCATGAAAATCGCAGCGACCAAGGCGCTGGCCGAACTCGCACGCCAGGAGGTGCCCGATCAGGTCGCGGCTGCCTTCCACGGCCGCCGGCCGACATTCGGGCCGGAGTATATCATTCCAGCACCGTTCGATCCGCGGCTCATCAGCCATTTGCCGCCTGCGATTGCACGGGCTGCGATGGAATCGGGCGTGGCGCGCCTTCCCATCGTCGATATGGACGCCTATGTTGCGCGCCTGAAAGGCCGCCTCGATCCCGTCACAGGCTGGCTCCAGGCGACCTTCGACACCGTGCGCCAGAATCCGCGCCGCGTCGTGTTTGCCGAAGGCGAGGACGCCGCCGTGGTGCGCGCCGCGAATGCCTACTTCACGCAAGGCTTCGGCCAGCCAATCCTGATCGGCACACGCGATACGGTTCATGCTCGTTTCACCGAGCTTGGCATCCCGTTGCGGCGGGATTTCCAGTTTATCGACATCCAGCATTCCGAGTACGCGGAGGAGTTTGCTGAATTCCTGTATGCCCGGCTTCAGCGCCGCGGGTATCTGAAGCGGGACTGCGAGCGGATCGTGCGCAACGAGCGCAACATATTTGCCGCGCTGATGGTCGCGCACGGTTATGCCGATGCGATGATCTCTGGCGTCACGCGCAATTGGACCAGTGTCTTCCAGGATGTCCGGCGCGTGATGGACGCAGAGCCCGGCCGCAACATCATCGGCGTATCGCTCGCGCTGTGTCGCGGGCGGGCGGTTTTGATCGCCGACACCAGCGTCCACGATATGCCGTCCCCGCCCCAGCTCGCCAACATCGCGATCGAGGCCGCCCGCGCAGCGCGGGACTTCGGCCTCACGCCGCGCGTTGCCATGCTGGCTTACTCGACGTTTGGACAGCCGCGCGGCGAGCGCTCCGACGTGGTACGAGAGGCGGTCCGCATTCTTGACGAGAGGCAGGTTGATTTCGAGTACGATGGCGACATGGCCGCCGACGTGGCGCTCAGCCCTGACCTGATGCGGCTCTATCCCTTCTGCCGATTGACCGACACGGCTAATGTCCTCGTGATGCCGGCCTTCCACGCAGCATCGATTGCGACGAAACTCCTGAAAGAGCTGGGCGGAGCGACCGTCATCGGACCGCTTCTGGTCGGCCTGGAGCGTTCGGTCCAGATCTGCACGCTGGGTGCAACCGACGCCGACATCATGAACCTCGCCGCGCTGGCGGCCTATGATCTGGGCGCGAAGTAGGACCTCACGGCCGGTTGCTTAGTGGCGGCCGAGCGCGCAGTAGGTCAGTCCGGCCTGCTCGGCATCGCTCGCGTGGAGGATGTTGCGCAAGTCGACGACCGTGGTGCCGCGCATCTGGGCGGCGATTTCTGTCAGATCGAGCGTGCGAAACTCGTTCCATTCGGTGAGCACGACGAGAATGTCCGCCTCCCGCGCAGCATCGAGCGGGTTGTCGCACCACATGACGCCGGGCAGGAGCGCGTTTCCGTGTTTGCGGCCCTGCGGATCATAGACACGGATCGTTGCGCCACGCTCCTGCAGCATCGGCACGATCACAAGGCTCGGCGCATCGCGCATGTCGTCGGTGTTGGCCTTGAACGTCACGCCGAGAACGGCGATCGTCTTGCCGCGCACGGACCCGCCCGCTGCTTTCTCAATTCGGCCGGCACAGGCGATCTTGCGTTCGTGATTGACCCGCTCGACAGCCTCGATGAGCGACATGTGGGTCTTGTGCTCGCGTCCTGTTCGGATGATGGCGGAGACATCTTTGGGCAGGCAGGAGCCGCCGTAACCCGGGCCTGGCTGGAGGAATTTGTCGCCGATGCGCTTGTCTTTGCCAATGGCGCCAGCAACCTCGTGGACGTCGGCGCCCACGACTTCGCACAGATCGGCAAGTTCGTTGACGAAACTGATCTTCATGGCGAGGAAGGCGTTCGAGGCATATTTGGCGATCTCGGCGGATTCCCGCGACACGAACATCACCGGCACGCCCTTGAGGGACAACGGTTCGTAGATGCGCTCCATCACGGCGCGCGCGCGGGGCTCGTCTGTTCCCACAAGGACACGATCAGGCGCGATGAAGTCTTGGATCGCGGAGCCCTCGCGAAGAAACTCAGGGTTCGAGCAGACCGTGACATCGGCATTTGGTCTAAACTCCTTGAGCCGCGCCTCGATCCGGGCTCCAGTCCCGACCGGAACCGTCGATTTTGTGACGACCACCGTATAGCCGTTGAAATGGGGCGCCATCTCGTCGATCGCACCGAACACATAAGATAGATCGGCATGGCCATCGCCCCGGCGCATCGGCGTGCCCACACCAATGAAGACAACATCAGCGGCCGCGACAGCCGGTCCGATCTCACGGGTGAACTTGAGCCGGCCCGCGCGCATGTTGGCCGCCATCAGGTCCTCAAGTCCCGGCTCGTAGATGGGGGAGACGCCCTGGTTCAGGTCGTCGATCCGTGCAGGATCCTTTTCGACGCACGTCACCGACCAGCCGAGATCGGCGAAGCAGGCTCCGGAAACCAGACCCACGTAGCCTGCGCCGATCATGCAGATCTTCATCCGCTACTCCTTTGGTGGCGGCCACTCTCCGGCGCGTGCGATGCTTCGACGGGCCGCCCGTTGGATAGTCTTTCCTGGGCCCGTGGCGCAAGCCGGTCACGACGCCCCACGGGCCAGGGTTGTGGATCGTGGCCATTGCCCGATGAAATCGAGCCGCCACCCTTGATCGCCCGTCAGGATCAATCGGCCAAGCGGATGGCCGCCGCCCCTCTGCCAGAGCTTGCAATGATCCAGGACAGCAGGTATGCCGTGCCCTCTGGACCGCCGGGTTTGCCGCCTTAGCTCAGCCGGTAGAGCACATCATTCGTAATGATGGGGTCAGGTGTTCGAGTCACCTAGGCGGCACCATAAAAATCAAATAGTTAGCAGCTTTCATTCCGTGTTGCACAAATCTCCAGCACGCGGCGAATAGGCCTTATGGGCTGGCTCTTCTCCGGCTGTGGGGGCAATTTTTCGGTCGTCCTGGGACATTGGGTCATCAGGCTACGGGCTGCATTCGATTTTCCGCTTGATCGCGCGCCGAGTGCTCGGACGCGACGACGGTAGTTTTCGAAATTGCGAAAGCCGAAGGCAAGGCCACTCACGCGGAAAGAGGGGCGATGGCAAACAAGACCAAGCCAACAAGGATCAGCGTCGAGACCTTCCTCGACAGCGTAACGGATGTCGGCAAGCGAGCAGATGCTTTGGCGCTGATCGACCTGATGCGGGGCGTAACCGGCGAGAAGCCCGTGATGTGGGGGCCGTCGATCATCGGCTTCGGCAGCTATCACTATCGCTATGAAAGCGGGCGCGAGGGCGACAGCCCGATTGTCGGCTTCTCACCGCGCAAATCGGCGCTGGTGCTGTACATCGTGACTGGGTTCCGTGGGGCGGAACCACTGCTAGCTAAGCTAGGGAAGCACACGACCGGCAAGTCCTGCCTCTACGTGAAACGGCTCGCCGACGTCGATCCGGGCATCCTGCGCCAACTGGTGGAACAGTCCGTCGCTGCCGTGCGTGCCAAGTACCCCGACTGAGCCGGTCATGACAAGAATGCCAGATCAGGCTCGCAGAGCCTGAATGACGTCGCACTGGCGGAGGGCCAGCGTCAACTGGCGAATGGTTTATGTTGCGATCCCGCAATTTTG
>CAZZPH010000309.1:0-3747 GCA_964655725.1 uncultured Hyphomicrobium sp. | reverse complement strand
GACAGCGCCGTCTGGGGAACCGGCACCAGATCGGCCTTGGCGGGAAGATCGCCGAAGACCTTGTCCAGCAGCTGACCCAGTTCCTCGGCCGTGATGTCCCCGACAGCGACGACGCGCAGGTTGGACCGTGCGAAGACGCGCTTGCGGTACGCTTCCAGATCCGCTGCGGTGATCGACGACAGGCTTTCTTTGGTCCCATTCGGCGGGCGGCCGTAGGGATGGCCGTTGAATGCCAGTTCAAACCAGACACGCGAGGCGACCTTATCGGGGTCCTTTTCAGCGTAAACGATGCTCGCCAGGATCTGGCGTCTCATGCGGTCCAGCGCGTCCTGATCGAAGCGGGGCGAATTGAGCGCGAGACGGAGCAGATCGGTGGCGGCATCGC
Organism: uncultured Hyphomicrobium sp.; assembly: GCA_964655725.1. Taxonomy (GTDB): domain Bacteria; phylum Pseudomonadota; class Alphaproteobacteria; order Rhizobiales; family Hyphomicrobiaceae; genus JAGVSR01. Next base: position 3,362 of record CAZZPH010000309.1, on the reverse strand, counting down.
GGTTCGCCGTCAGCGTCTCGAAGTTGCCGTAGAAGGCATCGTGGCCCTCCGAGAAGCTCAACCGGACGGCAAGATCCTCGAGCCGCTCCTGGAAAGCTGCTGAATCCAGATCGCCCGCGCCCTCGTCCAGCATCGAAGAAAGGAAGTTGGCCACTCCGTCCTTGCCTGCAGGGTCCTGCGCGCTGCCGCCCTCGAATGAGAAGCGCATCGCCATCATAGGATTGGCGTGGTTTTCCACCAGCCAGGCTTCGATTCCCCCAGGGCTTGTCACGGTTTTGATCTGCATGGCTTCTGCTGGCCTGATTGAGATGATGACTGCGAGCACGATGATGAGAGGAAACACCACCGCCAACAGGACGCGCAGGGCGTGATCCCCGGCCGGCCACGAAATGCATGAGCGCTTCGTGCTGACGTGGCAGTCCAGATGCGTTCTCATGTGGGATCCTTCACGCGCTGTGCCTCGGTCTGCGGGCTTGCCGGTTCCGTGGACGGCAGGAGGAGGCCTGTCACCGAGCGGCGTAGGTCGATGTGGCGCTGCGCGGCGCTCTTGACGTCATCGAGCGTCACCTTTGCCAGCTCGTTGGGCCAGCCCTGCACTTGATCGATCGTGCGCCCCAGTGCAAGGCTCCAGCCGTAGCGGCGCGCGAGCGTCGCCTGATTGTCATTCTGATAAATGTATTCCGCCAGATAGCCGTTGCGGGCCCGTTCAAGCTCGGCTGCTGTCACGCCGCCTTCGATGACCTCAGCGATGACAGCATCAAGAACCGCCTCAATTTTGTCGAGGCTGACGCCGTCGGCTGCAACGGCGTAGAAGGAGAGCTTGCCGCCATCCAGTCCCGAACCTTGATAGCTGCCACCTGCAGAGGAGGCGACCTTTTCTTCCACCACGAGTTTGCGATAGACGCGGCTGGTAGGCCCGTCGGCGGCGATCTTCATCAACAGATCGAGCGCTTCGGCCTCGCCGGGCGCGGCCGTCGTGTAGCTGGGTACCACATAGTCACGATGGAGGGAGGCCTTGCCGGCGCGCGCGTCCTCGAAGATGACGCGGCGGGCGGCCCGCTGCGGGGGATCCATCGGGCGTGCTGCGCGAAGCGTTGCGGGGTTGGCTGGGATTTTTCCGAATATCTCCGTCGCGAGCGCGCGTACGTCCTCGGCAGTGACGTCTCCTGCGACTACGAGGATCGCGTTGTTGGGTGCATAGTAGCGCTCATAGAACGCCAGCGCGTCAGCGCGTGAGAGCTTGGCGATTTCATGCTCCCAGCCGATCACCGGAATTCCGTAAGGATGATGGAGGTAGAGTGCAGCATCCATCTGTTCGCTCAGGATTGCAGCAGGATTGTTTTCGATGCGCGAGCGCCGCTCTTCGAGGATGACGTCGCGTTCGGTCAGAACTTCGTTCTCGGCGAGCTGGAGATTGACCATACGATCAGCCTCCATCTCCATGACCGTGCGCAAGCGGTCCTTGGAAATACGCTGGAAGTAGCTTGTGATGTCATGGCCCGTGAAGGCGTTGTCCTGCCCGCCGAGCCGCGACACGATTTTGGAGAAATCGCCTGAGGGAATTTTCTCCGTCGCCTTGAACATCAGGTGCTCGAGGAAATGGGCGATCCCAGAAGCGCCCGTCGGTTCGTCGGCCGCGCCCACCTTGTACCACACCATGTGCGTGACAACAGGCGCGCGCGTGTCAGGAATGACGAGGACCTGCATGCCGTTCTCGAGCTGGAACTCGGTGACCTGCGGCGTTGCAAGGGCGGTCAGCGTAGATTGGACGATTGCGAGCATGCTGAGAACCACGGCTGAAAGACGAGGGGAAATGCGGGGAGGCTTTAGGGCCATAATGTCCTCTGATCCTGGAATCGCACAGTGCATCGACAGGCGAGACGCGTCTGAGGATGTCGGCAACACGGCCAGTGTTGTCAAATGACAAGCCGTTCATGCCTCGGCGCGACGGACACGGCAATCCAGATCGCGCGGACAAAGCCCGGCCGCAATTAAAAGCGGTTGAGGGAACGCGACCCTATTCGGTGTCGTCGCCTTCGTTCCACTTCTTGATGGCAGTGAGAATGGAGGTGCGGCACGGCCCGAGGGGGCCTGCGGCTTGCTCAGCATCGTTGTCGCCGCGTGCCTTGGCGAGTTCGTAATGCTCGCGGCAGTAGGCCTGCTGCTGACGTTCCAGCTCCGCCTGGCTGACCACTTCCTTGCGGTCGGGATCGTTGATCCATCCTGTAACGTCAACGGCCTGGGCTTCAGGAGCCACGCCGGGTTGTGGCAAGGCCTGTACGGTCGGCGGCACCACCAGTGGCGCACGCGCTGCAACTTTGGGCTCGGAACGGGTCGAGGATCCACTGCCAACGCCCAGGGCGTTGAATATGCCACCGTTGAGTTCTATGTCGTCGGCGGCGAATCCCGCCACAGCAATGCTCGCAACGACGATGACGGCCGCGATGCCACGGCGGCTTCTCGTGCGGGCCGAACTGCAGATCGGTTGGCGTGGGTCCGGGATCATGTGTCCTCGAAGGTCTCAGCTCACGTATGCCCGTGCGCCCTGATGAGCGAATGCAGGCGTTACGAAGGCTTTGCGGCCTCTTTACGACTCGCGAGAAATGAATCGTACAGGAGCAGCGCGACCCCTGCAACTATGGCGACGTCAGCGATATTGAACACGTACCAGTAAAATCCGAAGGCATGAAGCGAGTAGAAGTCCGCCACACCGCCCAGCCAGAGGCGATCAATGGCGTTACCGATCGCACCGCCGATAATCAGCCCCAGGCTCCATGCCAACGCTCGACTCGGCTCAGAAAGATTGAGCCAGATCCAGAGAGCCAGGGATGCGGTTACTGCGAAGGCGGCGAGGGCTAACTGCCAGGAATAGCTGGCAGAATCGAGCATGGAGTAGCTGACACCGGTGTTGAGTACGAAGACCAGATCGAGGAACGGCGCAACCTCGACACGGCCCTTGTCCTGGAGGCGATAGATCAGGAGCAGCCACAGCTTGTTGGCCTGATCGACCACCAGCGTGACCAGCGCGATTCTGGCGGCAAGCCCCGAGAGGGGCCCCCAGAACCAGCGTGGCCGCGGGCCATGGGCCTCATTTTCGGGCGTCTGCATTTGGTGCTCGACCATGATCGGGTTGTGCCGGCGCGTGCATCGTTTGCGGGCGGCAATTCGAGTTTTCGGTGCATCCAGAGCCCGATCCGCCCGCACTTGTCAAACTGCACTGCGAACCCCCGGCTGAAAATGGGAGGCCAGGCGGTTGCCCAGGCGGCAGCGGGTTGTCAGCGAACCGGCAATGTCACATAAACGGCCTGGGCTGGCGGCGGACGCATCCCTCGCCAACCGGGTCAGGTCGGGAACGAAGCAGC
>CAZZPH010000308.1:0-3750 GCA_964655725.1 uncultured Hyphomicrobium sp. | reverse complement strand
TCTGGCCGGCGCCATCACGATGCTGCTGACGGACCGCAACTTCGGCACGACGTTCTTTGATCCTGCCGGTGGTGGTGATCCGCTGCTCTACCAGCATCTGTTCTGGTTTTTCGGCCACCCGGAGGTCTACATCCTCATCCTCCCTGGCTTTGGAATCGTCAGTCACATCGTAGCGACCTTCTCGCGTAAGCCCGTATTTGGCTATCTCGGCATGGCCTACGCCATGGTGGCGATCGGTCTGGTCGGGTTCATCGTGTGGGCCCATCACATGTACGCCGCGGGTATGAAGGTGAACACGCAAGCCTACTTCGTGTTTGCAACCATGGTGATCGCGGTGCCGACGGGCGTGAAGATCTTCTCGTGGATTGCGACCATGTGGGGCGGATCGATCCAGTTCCGGCTGCCGATGCAGTGGGCGCTGGGCTTCATCTTCCTGTTCACGGTCGGCGGCGTAACGGGCGTGATGCTCGCCAATGCCGGCGTCGATCGCACGCTCCACGACACCTACTACGTGGTGGCCCACTTCCACTACGTGCTGTCACTTGGCGCCGTGTTCTCGATCTTTGCGGGCTGGTACTACTGGTTCCCGAAGATGACGGGCTACATGTACTCCGAGTTCTGGGGCAAGCTGCACTTCTGGTTCTCGTTCGTGGGCGCCAACATCCTGTTCTTCCCGCAGCACTTCCTCGGTGCTGCCGGCATGCCGCGCCGTTACGTCGACTATCCCGACGCTTATGCGTTCTGGAACGAGGTTTCCTCGTTCGGCTCCTACATCACGGCGGTGGGCACGGTGTTCTTCTTCATCGGCGTGGCCGTGGCCTTCATGCGCAAGGAGAAGGCTGCCGGCAATCCGTGGGGTGAGGGTGCTACGACGCTGGAATGGACCTTGCCGTCTCCGCCGGCATTCCACTCCTACGAGACGCTGCCGCGGATCGCCGCGACCGACCGCCACTAACCTGGCGTCTCCACCGCAGGCCGGTCGCCGTCATGTGGCGTGTGACCGGCCAGCGGGGTGGAAGCAACCTGCCGGGCGGCGCAGTTGAACGTGCCGCCCCGACACTGAAGCGGCCGGGACGTCGAGCCCGTAAGAAGAATAACGCGCTTGGAAGGCGCATCATGGCGATACCGGATGGCGATACTGGCCTCCGGCCTGATCGCACGAAGGCGATGGGAGCGAGACATCACGATGCAGGGCATGGCGGCAAGTGCGGACACCTTGACCAGCACCGAAGTGCTGGAGCCGGGCGTCAACGACTTCGTTACGTTGATGAAGCCGCGGGTCATGACCCTCGTCGTGCTGACAGCACTTGCAGGTCTCGTGGCGGCACCTGGTGATCTCCACCCGGTCCTGGCTTTCATCGCCATCATCGCAATTTCGGCCGGCGCGGGCGCCTCTGGCGCACTCAACATGTGGTACGACGCCGATATTGACCAGTACATGGCGCGTACTGCAGCCCGCCCCATTCCGCGCGGCCGCGTGACACCCGACGAGGCGCTCCAGTTCGGCGCCGTGTTGTCCGTCATATCGGTGATGACGCTGGGCGTGCTCGTGAACTGGGTCGCGGGTGCACTGCTGGCGCTGACGATCGGCTACTATCTGTTCATCTACACCATGTGGCTGAAGCGCCGGACGCCACAGAATATCGTGATTGGCGGAGCGGCGGGCGCCTTCCCTCCGATGATCGGCTGGGCTGCGGTGACGGGCAGCGTCGGCGTCGAGAGCGTGCTTCTATTCCTGATCATCTTCCTGTGGACGCCTCCGCATTTCTGGGCCCTGGCTCTGTTGAGACTGCGCGACTACGAGCGGGTGGGAGTTCCCATGTTGCCGGTGGTGGCCGGACCCGATGCGACACGGCGCCAGATCCTGGCGTACTCGATTGTGCTCGTCCCGCTTGCGGTCGTGCCGGCCTTTATCGGCCTGGGCGGCATCGCCTACGGCATCACGTCGATCGTGCTCGGTGTGGTGTTTCTGGCGCTGGCCGTCAATGTCTGGCGCATCCGGGAAGGACGCGAAGCCGATCAGGCGTGCAAGCGCCTCTTCTGGTTTTCCATCCTCTACCTCTATTTGCTGTTCGCCGTGCTCCTGGTGGAAAGCGCCGTTATGAAAATTCTAGCCTGAGTGTAGCGACATCCGATGACCACGACCGAAGGAACGCAGATGAGTGACGCGGAGGCCGCCCAGCAGGCGCGCCGCCGGCGTATCCGCTCGATCGCCATCGCGCTCGGACTGGGGTTTCTGGTGATCTTGTTCTATGCCGCAACCATCGTTCGCCTTGGGTCCAACGTGCTCAATCGGCCGATTTGAACGAAGAGGATGAAGAGACCTATGTCGACGTCATCTGCCCCTAACGATCAAGGCTCGCGCAACAACCGCCGCGTCGCCTATGCGTGCGTTGCCGGGGCCTTCTCGATGATCTGCCTCGCTTATGCAGCGGTCCCGCTCTATCGCATCTTCTGTCAGGTGACGGGCTTCGGGGGCACCACGCAACGGGCGGAGGCGCCGTCCGAGACAATGCTGGAACGCACGATCACCGTGCGCTTTGACGCCAATGTTGCGCCGGGGTTTGGCTGGAAATTCGAGCCCCTGCAGCGCACGGTCGAGGCAAGGATCGGCGAGAACCTCCTGGCGTTCTACCGGGCGACGAACACCTCCGATCAGCCATTGACCGGTACCGCCTCCTACAACGTGGCGCCCGACGCCGCAGGGCTCCACTTCAGCAAGATCGAGTGCTTCTGCTTCACCGAGCAGACGCTGCAACCGGGCGAGTCGATCGAGATGCCGGTGTCCTTCTATGTTGATCCAGGCCTCGTGACCGACCCGGATGCGTCTCGCCTCAGGCAGATCACGCTGTCCTACACGTTCTACCAGACGGGCGAGCAAACGGGACCAAATCAGGCCAGTGCGCGGGAGAAGGACGGCACGCGCGGTTGAGTTGGCACGGCCGGAAGGTCGACGAATAGTTCGAAGACGACCGGGCGACCGGGGAACGCATAACAACTACGGGGACGACGGAGACGACCATGGCCTCATCACACGCCAAGCATCACGACTACCACCTTGTTGATCCAAGCCCTTGGCCGTTTTTGTCGGCTCTGGGCGCGTTGGTGACCGCCATCGGCGCAATTGCATGGATGCGCACCACCGGGGAGGCGCACGGGGGAATGTTCGGAATTCACGGACCCTGGGTGTTCCTGCTCGGACTGATGATCCTTGTGGCGGTCGCCTTCATGTGGTGGCGCGATGTGATCACAGAGGCTCACGCCGGCCATCACACGCCTGTCGTGCAACTCCACCTCCGCTACGGCATGATCCTGTTCATCGCTTCGGAAGTGATGTTCTTCGTTGCCTGGTTCTGGGCCTATTTCGACTCCGCACTTTTCCCCAACGACGTCTACACGGTGGAGAACGTCAAGGAAGGTCTTGGTCTGGTCAAGCGCAGTGAGTTGTTCGGGGCCCAGTGGCCGCCCGTTCCCGTCGAAGGTACGGCGGCGATCATTCCCTCCACCGGCGCGCCGGCGGAAGGCTTCTTCAAGGGCACGTTTGATCCCTGGGGACTGCCGCTCCTCAATACGCTGGTGCTGCTGTTGTCGGGCTGCACGGTGACCTGGGCGCATCATGCGCTCCTGCACGACAAGCGTAGCCAGCTGATCCTCGGCCTTGTGCTGACCGTCCTTCTGGGTGCGCTGTTCACCGTTCTTCAGGTGATCGAATACGGGCATGCGGCATTCTCGTTCGGCGGTCACGCCTAT
>CAZZPH010000307.1:0-3755 GCA_964655725.1 uncultured Hyphomicrobium sp. | reverse complement strand
CAGGAGCGTGCCCAATGTCCGGCGCCAGAATCTCGAAGCGAATGGCCACGGCGCCTGTGCCGAGTGCGAGGCGATGCTCCAAGGCAGGCTCGCGTGCGGGGTCGAGAACCGCCATGCTGCGGTGGAACTCGGCCTGCGATGCCGACATGGTCTTGGTGACGACGTCTATCGGCTCCGCGGACAAACTCAGCCTCCTGCGACTGGCGGCCACACGGCTACGGCGTCACCAGGTTGAAGCTTGACGTTGGCGCGCACGCCCGGCGGCTGGAACACGCCATTCAGAAGCACGAGGTGGCACGACTGCGGTGGCACCTTGTACTGGTCGAGCAGAGCGCGGATGGTCGTGTCGTCGGCGACCTCGACGTCGGCCATGTTGCGCTCGGCGCCATCGGGCAGAAATGTCCCAAGCGAGGCGTAGAGTTTCAAGGTGACTTTCATCAAACAGCCTCGTGGTGGCATTACGGTACGTTGGCGCAAGTTCTTTCAAGCTGCCTGAAGGCTGCCGCCTCGGGCAGCTTCAGGGGCAGTCCTCACCGATATGGCCTCCTCGCGCGCGCTTGGCAACACCGCCCATCGCACACCGATGGCGTGCTGGGGGGCTATTCCAGGTCCGCGACCGCCGGTGCTGCGCCGTCGAGACCTTTGATGCGCGCGGACAGAGCGGCATGGATGAAAGGGTCGATGTCGCCGTCGAGCACGTCGGAGGGCGAGGTCGATTGCTCGCCTGTGCGCAGGTCTTTCACCAGCTGATAGGGCTGCAGGACGTAGGAACGGATCTGATGTCCCCATCCGATGTCGCTTTTCGCAGCCTGCTCGGCGCTGGCTTGCACTTCGCGCCGCTTCAATTCCATGTCGTAGAGCCGTGCCTTCAGCCGTTTGAATGCGATGTCCTTGTTCTGGTGCTGCGATCGATGTTCCTGGGCAAAGATAATGATGCCCGACGGCTTGTGAACAAGCCGCACGGCTGACTCGGTACGATTGACGTGCTGTCCGCCAGCCCCCGATGAGCGGGCGAAGGAAATGTCGACATCGGCCGGATTGATCTCGATCTCAATGCTGTCATCGACTACGGGATAGACCGTCACGGACGCAAAACTTGTGTGCCGACGCGCATTGGAATCGTAAGGAGAAATCCGCACCAGGCGGTGCACTCCGGCTTCGGTTTTCAGCAGTCCGTAGGCGTTTTCTCCCTCGACCTCAATCGTGGCGGACTTGATACCTGCCTCTTCGCCCGCGCTCTCGTCGATGAGCTTGACCTTGAAGCCGCGCCGCTCACCCCACCGCATGTACATACGCAACAGCATCGAGGCCCAATCCTGGCTCTCCGTGCCGCCGGCACCGGCGTGCACCTCCAGATAGGTGTTCATGGCGTCGGCCTCGCCGGAGAGGAGGGCCTCGGCGCTGCGCTGCTGCACATCATGCTCCAGGCGCTGCAGCAGGATCTCAGCTTCTTTGACGCTGCTCTCGTCGGCCTCCGCCTCGCCCAGTTCGATCAGTGTGACGCTGTCGTCAAGATCGCGCTCCATGCGCCTGTAATCGGCCAGCGCTCTCTCCAGCGACTGGCGCTGGCGCATCACCTTCTGTGCTTCGCCAGGCTTGGACCAAAGGGCGGGATCCTCAGCACGGCGGTTCAGCTCTGCGAGCCGCTCCTCGGCATGTTCCGGGTCAAAGATACCTCCTCAGAAGCGCAAGCGCCTCTTGGATGGAATCGACGAGCTTCTGCGCTTCAGCGCGCATATCGAGCCTCCTGCTCGTGAGCCTGACGCCGCGCCGGCCTCAGGCAATGATGTGGGGAATGGCGTGCGCGGGATATAGGCGCACGCAACGGTCGTGTAAACCACCTTGCGGCATGCCGTCGGCGTTGCCGGTGCTACCACACTCCCCGGGGTGGCCGCGGTGGCTCGGGGGCATGGCCGGGTGGTGCGCGCTGTGCCGGCACCCAGGAGTCGGTGTTGTCCAGGTATCCCTGGTCGGCGGGTGCTTGTTGATCCGACGCGCTTGCAAAGCCGATAATGGAAAAGGCGTCGTCGGGCTCCTCGTAGGGCTTGAAGGCCTCCAGAACCGTCTGCGGATCGCTTGGTCCTGCTCGCAGACCGGTCTTGATGTTGATGCGCACGAGCTTCAATCCTGGCGGAACGCGGAACGGAGCTGCAGGGACATCGGCCACGGCCCGCTTCATAAACTCTCCGAAGATCGGCGCAGCGATGCCGCCGCCCGTGCGGCCCTTGCCCATGGGACGCGGGGTGTCGTAGCCGATGAAGACGCCGACCACGAGGTCGGGCGTGTAGCCGACGAACCAGGCGTCTTTTTCCTCGTTGGTCGTTCCCGTTTTGCCCGCGATCGGACGCGCGAGCGACTTCAGGACCGTCGCAGTGCCGCGCTGCACTACGCCCTCGAGGATCGAGGTCATCTGATAGGCCGTATGCGGGTCGAGGATCTGGACGCGGTCGTCGGGAATATCAGGCTCGGCCTGTCCCTCCCAACGCTCCGCATTGCAGCCGAAGCACTCACGCCCGTCGTGCTTCCAGACGGAGCGGCCCCAACGATCCTGGATACGGTCGATGAGGGTGGCGCGAACGCGCTTGCCGCCGTTGGCGAGGATGCAATAGGCGGTCGCCATCCTGAGTAGTGTCGTTTCTCCCGCGCCGAGCGACATGGAAAGCACCGGCAGCAGGTCATCGTAGATGCCGAACCGCTTGGCGTACTCGGTGATGAGAGGCATGCCCACATCCTGAGCAAGGCGCACCGTCATCTGGTTGCGTGATTTCTCCACCCCAATGCGCAGTGTCGTTGGGCCGTAGGATTTCTCTTTGTCGTAGTTCTCCGGCCGCCAGATATCCTGGCCTGGACCCTGGGCGATCTCGATGGGAGCGTCCAGGACGATCGACGTTGGCTTGTAGCCATTGTCGATGGCGGCCGCATAGACGAACGGCTTGAACGACGAGCCGGGCTGTCGGCGCGCCTGGATCACGCGATCAAACTGGCTCATGGCGAAGGAGAAGCCGCCAGCGACGGCCAGGACACGGCCGGTGTGGGGATCCATCGCGACGAGCCCGCCTGCGACCTCGGGGATCTGCATCAAGGACCAGACACCTTCGAGTTTGCGCGGGTCTTTAGGGGCCACGTAAATGACGTCGCCGGGCGTCAGGATGTCAGTAACGGCCTTGGGTGTTGCCTTCGTTGCGGGAACCTTGGCCCATTTGACCTCGTCCAGCGTGATCTGTACCGCCTCGCGCTCCTTGGCAAGTGTGCCGTCCTGCTGGCGCGCTGGGCGCAGACCCACGATGGCCTGCCCCTTTTCCGCCGTCAGCACGACGCCAAGGCGCCAGGGCATGATGTCGGAGGGAATGTCGATTGAGCCGAGCGGAACTCCCCAGTCGCCCGAGATATCGATCTGCGAAACGGGTCCGCGCCATCCCTTCTCGCGGTCGAAGGCCACAAGCCCGTCGATGAGCGTCAGGCGCGCCATCTCTTGAAGGCGCGGGTCGAGCGTGGTGCGAACCGACAATCCACCCGCGTACAGCTTTTCCTCGCCGTACTGATTGTGAATGGAGCGCCGGACTTCCTCGGCGAAGTACTCAGCCGCAAAGATGCGCGCGCCGCCCGGGCGGAAATTGACCGACAGCGGCTTGGCCTTCGCTGCGGCGCTGTCTTCGCGCGAGATGTAGCCATTATCGGCCATCTCGCCGAGAATCCAGTCTCGCCGCTCGGTCGCCTTCTGGCGGTGACGGAACGGGTGGTAGTTGTTGGGCGCC
>CAZZPH010000306.1:0-3779 GCA_964655725.1 uncultured Hyphomicrobium sp. | reverse complement strand
TCCCTAGTTTGATGCTCCACAATAGAGCAACTGCTCGCAAACATGCTAAAACATGGGTTTTATCGACGATTGTCGCCGTGTTTGCGATGGCCGATTTACGCCGGGCGAAGTCGAGGGTTTCACAACTCAAACACGGAATATTTTCGCAATGTGCGCGATCCGAATTTGCGCCGTTTGCGTTATGCGAAGTCCGCTACAAATGAACGCCCAAATCAAATCGCGCTCGGCTCGCGCAATAAAAATGGTCCGGCAGGGTTTCGCCTGCCGGACCATCAATGCGCCTCAGATGCCGCGACTTACGACTTCGGCATGATGACGGTGTCGATGATGTGGATGACACCGTTGGATGCGGCGACATCCGCGGAGATCACACTGGCTCCATCGATTTTGACGCCGTCAGTCGCATCGATCGCGACCTCGCTGCCCTGCACCGTCTTCACGTTCTGGGTCTTACCGGCGATGTCGGCCGCCATCACCTTACCCGGGATGACATGATAGGTGAGAATACCTGCCAGCTTGTCCTTGTTCTCAGGCTTCAGGAGATCCTCCACCGTGCCTGCAGGCAGCTTCGCGAACGCTTCATCGGTCGGGGCGAATACAGTGAACGGCCCCTCTCCCTTCAATGTCTCGACGAGTCCGGCTGCCTTCGCCGCCGTGAGCAGGGTCTCAAACTTGCCGGCACCGGCCGCGGTGTCGACGATGTCCTTAGCGCCCGCATGGGCCGATCCCACGGGCAGCGCCAGCATCACAGCGCACACAAGAGCGGTCAGAAACTTCATACGTCATCTCCTCGTAACGGTTGATCCCTCGCGCGGGGCTCGCGGTGCGATTTTCGCAGGCCGCAAAGCCCCAGGCGTCATGCGCGGGCCTTCGAACGGCCCGGATCGCATGCCCCTTCAACGAGCGGATCACCCGTTCTGATCCATCGAGACACGAACATTATTTTTCCTACATCGTTGATCCATCACTGGTTTGTCGCCATTGCCGCCGTCTCTGCTTCTGCTCGCGACCGCTAAAACATGGTCGCTCAGGCCCGCTACGGCGCGCCGTGTACCCCCGATGTCCCCGAACCCTCAGCCTCCTGACATCGCCCTTGACTTTGCGGCGGAGTTTCCTAAGTTTCTGTCATGACAGAAATGACTGACATGTCCGTCACGCTCCCGCCCGCCCTCATGCGTTTCGTAATCCATTGGGGCGAGATGGGTGACCAGTGGGGCGTCAATCGCTCGGTCGCCCAGATCCACGCACTCTTGTTCCTCTCTGAGAACCCCATCACCGCCGAAGAGATTGCCGAGACGCTCGGGCTTGCGCGCTCGAATGTCTCGAACTCCTTGAAGGAGCTGCAGGGATGGTCGCTCGTCCGGCGGGTTCATGTGCTGGGCGACCGGCGTGATCATTTCGAGGCTGAAGCCGACATGCTCGAAATGGTCCGCCGGATCGCGCTCGGCCGGAAAGCGCGCGAGATCGATCCCGCTCTCGCCGTCCTGCGGTCATGCGTGGCGGACGCCGCACGCGAGCCCAAGGTCTCGCCCGTCGCGCGCAAACGCCTCGGCGCCATGCTGGGATTCGTCGAGACGGTTGACACGTCGTTCAGCGAGATCATGGCGCTGCCCTCACCTGTGCTCAACCGGCTCATCAGGATGGGTGGCGCGATTGCGCGCATCGCTGGCCGGCGCGGCACGCCAAAGCCGCCCCGCCGCTGACATCGTGGATCGCAGGAAGGACAGCACATGCGACAGGCCCGAACGGCAAATCCAAGCCAGCCCACCTGCGCCGTGCACACGAGCACCCCACACTCCGGCACACCCGCCGTTGATCTGCGCTATCGCGCGCTGCTGGGCGAGGCTGCATGGACCACGCTTCCGCCAGCCGTTCGGGCGCGCTTCTCGCGCCACATCGCGCCGGGAGAGGCCGTTCTCTACAGCGGCGAAGTGGTCCAGACGCAACTTTCGCGTTGCGGAGCATTCCTCGCCCTCCTTGCGCGCGCCGTCGGCAGTCCGTTGCCTGATACCAACGGCGCCCGCGGTGCTGCCGTCGTGTCCGTTATCGAGGCACCATCTGCATCGGGTCAGATCTGGACGCGCACCTACGAACGTCCCGGAAAATTTCCGCAGGTGGTCCACTCGATGAAGCGCTTCTCAGGTGTGACGGGATTGGAGGAATACATTGGCTACGGACTCGGTATGGCGTTACAGGTGAGTGCCGAAGACGGGGCATTAGTGTTTCGCTCGAAGTTCTTTTTTCTTCAGATCGCCGGCCGCCGGTTTCGCGTGCCATCTGTGCTGTCACCCGGCCAGATGCGCATCGTGCACCGCGACGAGGGCCCCCGCTTCCTGTTCGAATTGACCCTCGTGCATCCAAGGCTCGGCCTGCTCGTCCAACAACGCGCCTATTTCCGCGATACGCGTGCGACCGCACAAGGCAGCCGGCCGCACGAACTCTCATCTGCGACTTGACGCCCTCGGCCAAATTTGAGTAATCAACCCGTGATCCGTGGTGATTTGGCCGGCCGGCTTGCAGCCACGTTAAACAACTCGCTAAAGTGGACGCGCGCTCCCGGTAAGGGATGAGCCCGGCCAAAGAGGCGGTTCATCCGGCCGGGTTTTTCTTTTTGGCCCCGCAATCGCGGTGGCTGGGAGACGGAGCGCCTTGCCAGAAGACCGGACAGAAATCCGCAACGAACGCCGGCTCGACTACACGACCATGCAGGGCATCGCCCTGCGTCAGGTCGTCGAGCCGCAGAGCGAACGCATCGTTTTTCCCCCGGACGCGCCGCTGCGGCTCGACAGTGGTAAGGATCTGTCCCCCCTCGTCATCGCCTATCAGACCTATGGTGCTCTGAATTCAGATCGCTCGAACGCGATCCTGATCTGCCATGCGCTCACCGGTGATCAGCACGTTGCCAATCGCCATCCCGTAACGGACAAGGCCGGCTGGTGGGAGACGATCGTCGGGCCCGGAAAACCCATCGATACCGACCGCTACTTCGTGATCTGCCCCAACATTCTCGGCGGCTGCATGGGGTCGTCCGGTCCCGCCTCTCACAACCCTGTCACCAACCAACCCTTCGGTCTGGATTTTCCCGTCATCACGATCGGAGACATGGTGAATGCGCAAGCGCGCCTCATCGATCATTTGCGCATCGATCGGCTATTCAGCGTCATCGGCGGATCGATGGGCGGAATGCAAGTGCTCCAGTGGTGCGCGCGCTATCGTGACCGGGTGCTGACCGCGCTGCCGATTGCAACGGCACCCTGGCACACGGCTCAGAACATCGCGTTCCACGAGGTCGGCCGGCAGGCCGTCATGGCCGATCCCGACTGGCGCGGCGGAAATTACTACGCAGCGGACACACGTCCCGCGCGCGGGTTGGCCGTTGCCCGGATGGCCGCGCACATCACCTACCTGTCTGAGAAGGCGCTGCAGGACAAATTCGGGCGCGGCTACCAGGACCGCGATGCGCGCTCCTTTTCCTTCGACGCCGATTTCAAGATCGAGAGCTATCTGCGCCACCAGGGCTCGACGTTCGTCGATCGCTTCGATGCCAACAGCTATCTCTACATTACGCGTGCTATGGACTATTTCGACCTCGCCGCCGAGTACGGCGGACGCCTCGCCAATGCGTTCAAAGGGACGCGCACCAAGTTCTGCATCGTCTCCTTCACCAGCGACTGGCTCTATCCCACGCGCGACAACAAGGAAATCGTCAAGGCCTTGAATGGTGTCGCCGCCAACGTATCGTTCGTCGAGATCGAGAGCGACAAGGGGCACGACGCATT
>CAZZPH010000305.1:0-3795 GCA_964655725.1 uncultured Hyphomicrobium sp. | reverse complement strand
CGCATCGCGCGCAGCGACTACATCCAGTCGGTGCGTCAGTACAATACCGAGCTGACGACGATTCCCGGCCGCTGGTGGCGCGCCTTCATGTATCCCGACAAAGTCGAGATGGCGCTGTTTGAGATCCCTGCCGAAGACATGTCCGTGCCCAAGGTTGATTTCGGTACGGGGCAGTAACGCGCAGATCGGGAGTGATCCCAAGTGCCGGTGCGCCCGCGATGGCTCGCCGTTGGCGAGGGCGGATGGGAAAGCGCTAATCCGTGAGACGATACGCGCCAAGTGAGACCGTGAAGCGCCACCGTGTGATGCCGTTGAGCGCGCACGCGTCCCTGGCGCTCGTAGTGATCCTCATTTTGTGCACCCTCGGGCGCACTTCTATCCCTGCCATCGCCGCCGATCCGGTCTTTCCCGAATTGACAGGCCGGATCGTCGACAACGCCAACTTGCTTTCGGCCGCGGACAAGCAACGCATCGAAGCCGAGTTACAGAGCCTCGAGGGCGTTTCCACCGATCAACTCGCCATCGTGACGCTGCCTTCGCTGCAGGGGTTTTCGATCGAGGACTTCGGCTACAAGCTCGGCCGCCACTGGGGCATCGGCCAGGACGGCAAGGACAACGGCGTTCTGCTGATCGTGGCGCCCAGCGAGCGCAAGGTGCGCATCGAGGTGGGCAAGCGCCTCGAGCCCGTGCTGACCGACAGCATGAGCAAGATAATCATCACCAACGCCATCCTTCCCGCGTTCCGCCGCGGCGACTTTGCAGCGGGTATTGAGGCCGGCGTGCGCGACATCAAGGACGTACTCCTGGGCGACGCCGAAGCCGTCAAGCAGCGCGCCAAAGGTCTGGGAACCGGCCAGGGACCCGACTGGGTCGCGCTCCTCATCATTGCAGTCTGGATCGCCATCTTCCTCTACATTCTTTGGGTTCAGCATCAGCACGCGGGCCGTGACCCGGCCAATATGGACGGCTTGGACGATCAAGGACGCCGGCGACGCCGCCGACGGCCAGGCATCATCATCGTTCCAGGTGGCTCGGGAGGATGGCGCGGCGGCAGCCGCGGCGGCGGCTGGTCGGGTGGCGGCGGCACGTTCAGCGGCGGCGGGGCATCGGGAAGCTGGTAGGGAGGCGTGAGATGACGGGCTTGCTGACGGACGAGGAGCGCGAGCGCATCTCGCAGGCGATTACCCATGCCGAGCGCCAGACCTCGGGGGAAATCGTCGCGGTGCTCGCCAGGGAGAGCGCCAGCTATCTCCACGCGCCATTCCTGTGGGCCGCCATCATCGCGCTCTTGGTGCCTTGGCCGCTCATCTATTTCACATGGTGGCCGGTTGCCTGGATCTATATTCTGCAGCTTGCCGTGTTTGCTGTGATCCTGGCGCTGACGCTTCCCAGGCCCGTGCGCTACTGGCTCGTGCCCAGCGCGGTCAAGCAGCAGCGGGCCTACCGCCGCGCGGTGGAGCAGTTCCTGGTGCAGAGCCTGCACACGACTCAAAGCCGCACCGGCGTTCTCATTTATGTATCGATAGCCGAACGCTACGCCGTCATCCTCTCCGACACGGCCATTGACGCGCGTGTCGAGCGCGAAACCTGGCAGAGGATCGTTGATGATCTGACTTCAAGCCTCTCGCAGGACCGGGCATGCGAGGGATTTCTCAAAGCTATTCAGCGCTGCGGTGAACTGCTCGGCACACACTTCCCTCCGGGCGCGCGCGACCCCAACGTTCTGCCCGACCATCTCATCATTCTGGACTGAGGCCGCGGGCTACCGAACTTATTCAGCAGACCGTCGGCTCGCACAGCCGAACCTCGAATTTCAAGTGTGGCTGGCGGCGGTCAAAGTCGTATTCGCGCCCATCGATACACGAAACGCGGCCTGAGATGCTGACGCCTTCACCGAGCTTCATCTCGTTGTAAGTCAGAACATCGTGAAGATCGCAGTTCTTCTCTGACTTGAGCTGATCCCTGAGCAGAAAACGCCAGCGCGGGTCACTGGGCGTGGGCAACGTTCCGTTCTCGCCGGGTTGGGGTGCATCTTCAGCTGCGGGAGCATCTCCGCCCGGCGCATCTCCGGCCAGAACTCGCGGACCGGCAACGCCTGTCATCGCCAGCAGAAGCGCTGCCAGCGACATCGCACGCCAAGGCATTCGGATGACTTTCATCTGTGATGATGCGACGTCCTGTTTCACTTGAGTCTCCGTTCGGCAATATCCGCGATCATACGCACAGCATGGACGGAAATGATGCCTCCCGACTTTGACGAAGATCAAGGTTGGCGTGGCGTCGCCGGCCAATAGTATCGGTGCAGCGTTCGCCTCCCCACCGAACAAATCGAAGGCTGTCATATGGCGCAGCGAGAGCGGCCATCCACCGAGGGATGTTGCAGGCGCCGGCATCTCGACGCACAGTGCGCGTTGCCAATTCCTCACCACCAGCAGCGGAGTACATCATGTTCACCAACGTCCTGATCGCGACCGACGGCTCCGAACTGTCGGGGCTGGCGCAACGCCATGGCTTGGAGATCGCCAAGAAGTTCGGCTCGAAGGTGCTGCTGGTCCACGTCACGCCGCCCTGGTCCAGCCTCGTCGTGGGCGATGCAGTCGTCATGTATCCGCCCGCGGACTACGAGGAGAGCATGGCCAAATCGGCAGCCAAGATACTCGGCGCCGCATCAGAACCCTTCAAGACCGAAGGTGTCGCCGTCGAGACCGCCCATGTGACCGATCCTCAGGCGCACAAGGGCATCGTGGATACGGCGAAAGAGCACGGCTGCGATTTGATTGTCATGGGGTCACATGGCCGTCATGGCCTCGCCGGCCTGATGCTCGGCAGTGTCGCGACCAAGACCGCCACTCATGCCCACATTCCAGTCCTTATTTGCCGGGAATAGTCGCTCGCCCCCCGGGCGGCGGGGCCCAGCGCTCTCAATGGCGCGACTGACGTGCTTCTGAAACGGCCAGGGCCAGCAGCCCTGCCAGGGTCGGCCGTCCCTCGCGCTCAGCCATCTGCTGGAGTTCCTGGAGCAAATCGGCGACATACCCCATGCGATCGGCACAGACGGGACACGGCGCGTCGACCCCATGATCAGCGGAAGAACTGGTGGGGCGTATTGAGCCCGGCTCTGCCTCTTGCTCACATGCGGGAGGGTCACTCAAAGCCTCGTTCGATGCCTCACTTCCTTTGCCCATCATCGCTGCAGCCCCGGTTCTGTGGAACGACTTTCAGGTAGCGCCATATGGTTATCACAACCTTGAGTAGTCAATCAATGCCGTAGTGTTCCCATCGTTCCGGGATCCGCCTCGCGCAAGGCCGCAAATATTGAAGCTGCTGACAAATCTTGATGAATCTCCAAAGCCCAATACGGAAAATGCTCATCGCTGCACGCGCATCCCATGCGCTTCAGCCGCGATTTGGCCGCGAGTTTCAATCATCGACGCGCTATCTGGTGCACGCCTGATCGCTCCTG
The DNA here is from genome assembly GCA_964655725.1 of uncultured Hyphomicrobium sp. Taxonomy (GTDB): domain Bacteria; phylum Pseudomonadota; class Alphaproteobacteria; order Rhizobiales; family Hyphomicrobiaceae; genus JAGVSR01. The sequence goes on along the minus strand of CAZZPH010000305.1, from coordinate 332 downwards.
CCCTGAAGCGAACTCTGCCTCGAATGATGGCGTTCAGCCTGACGTGACGGACTCCCCCACGGGGTGAGTTTGGGAGCGGGGTCTTGACAGTCCCCGGGGGCCAGACCTACATCATCGCCGCTAGCACTCGTCATTTATGAGTGCTAACAGCAGCTGGTGTGCCAAGCCCTGGCGAAGGCACAGACCAGCGGTTCCTGAACCCGCTCAATCGGAGCCATTTCTACCATGAAGTTCCGTCCCCTACACGATCGCGTCGTCGTCAAGCGCGCCGACGCCGAAACGAAATCAGCCGGCGGCATCATCATCCCCGACACGGCCGGCGAGAAGCCCCA
>CAZZPH010000304.1:0-3796 GCA_964655725.1 uncultured Hyphomicrobium sp. | reverse complement strand
GGAAACGCGGGTTCGATTCATGATGACAACCCTCACGCCTCATCTGCATTGGCTATGGAACGGCGTACCAGCCGGAACGCCGCGATGACGGACAGGCGGCGCACCTCAGCGCGCCCGACGTCACCGAACCGATGTGTGTCCTCTACGGTTGGCCGGCCGCTTTGGGCCACCGCGAAATGGACAAGGCCGACGGGTTTGCCTGCGGTCGCACCACCGGGTCCCGCAATCCCCGTCACGCTCACGGCCAGGTCTGCCGACGACTGCCGCAGCGCTCCTTCAGCCATCGCGATGGCGACCGGCGCGCTGACCGCGCCGTGTTGTTCGATCAGGCCGGGAGGGACGCCCAGGCTCTCACTCTTTGCAGCGTTGGAGTAAGTAACGAAACCACGATCGAGGACTGCGGAGGCGCCGGGGATGTCGGTCAGGGTGGCGGCAATGAGACCGCCTGTGCAGCTTTCCGCGGTTGCGATCATCAGCCCGCGATCCGCTAGCATCCGAACCAGTTGGCGCGCCTCCTGGTCGAGCGTGTCGCTTTCAGATTGCGATGAACTGCCGGCCGCTGTCATGGCAGCAATGTTCGCATGCGAGCCCGGCTTGGGAAAGCCCGCAGCTGCGATACCAGCCGCGGGCACTTGTTCTTGAAGGCGGCGGGCCGTGAACCGACGGCGCCGTCAGCCCGCCAGACCTATTGCGCGACCAGCTTCTCAGCCTGCTTTAGAAGATCATCAAGGGTCGCGCGGGTTTGTGCTCCCATGACGTTAATCGCGTGCTTTTGTGCGCCTTGCCAGATCGGAAATGCATCGCGCAGAACGCCTTGCCCTTTGGGCGTCAGATGCAGGCCGCGCCCGCGCCGTCCAGCAGGCGGGTCCATAATGATCAGGCCCAGCGCCAGAAGGCGCTTCAGGTTGCGTGACAACGTCGATTTCTCGATGTCGAGCTCGTGGCCGATCTCGACCGCGGTGATCCCGTCACGGGCAGCGAGTTGCGCCAGCAGGGTGTATTGGCTGGCCGTGATTCCCAGAGGCCGCATTGCATCGTCATAGAAGCGAGTGATGATCCGCGAAAGCTGACGCACACGTGTTGCAAGGCAGGTCGTCGCCGTCGCTTCGGCGATTTCCGACATATTGGCCGCATGTCCGGTCCCACGTTCAAGCGTCTGTGTCATGATGTTCATCGCACCGCCTCTGTCTCGGATCTCTGTCTCGGATCATGTCCGTGTAATTATGTGCCGGGATGGCAATCCCGTGACCATACAACCTCTAGTGCCGCGATTCTGATAGTGGGGTCAATGTCGCGGGGGCGAAATGGTGGCAACCCATCGTCCCGGAGATCGGCAGGGAGGCGATCACGCCACCTCGTCGGCGGGTACCATCACCACGGCGCTGGCGAGCGCGGCCATGCCTTCCCGGCGGCCGGTGAACCCGAGACCTTCCGTGGTTGTTGCCTTAATGACGATCCGGTTGGCCGGGACGGCGAGAATTGCGGCGATTGCCTCCTGCATCCGGGCTCTGTAGGGCCCGATGCGCGGCTCCTCGCACAACAGCGTCACGTCGACATTGGCGATGCGGCCCCCGAGGGCACGAACCCTGCGAGCGGCATCCTCCAGGAAGAGCCGGGACGGCGCTCCGCGCCACGCGGGGTCAGAGGGGGGGAAGTGCTGCCCGATATCGCCGTCCCCGATCGCGCCCAGAATGGCGTCCGTCAAGGCATGGAGGCCCACGTCGGCATCCGAATGCCCCTCCAAGGCTTGCGTATGGGGGATTTCCACCCCGCACAGCCAGACACTCGATCCCGGCTTGAAGCGGTGGACGTCAAAGCCGCTCCCCACACGGGGCTCCATTCGGGGTTCCCTCTCGGCGCTGATCATCATCCGTGCCCGCTCCATATCCTGGGCCGTCGTAATCTTGAAGTTGACTGGCGAGCCTTGAACCAGGGCCACATCCAGCCCCGCCCACTCCGCAACTGCGGCATCATCGGTGAATTCCGCCAAGCCCGCCGCAGCCGCAGCGCGGTGGGCCTCCAGGATCGCTGAGTATCGGAACCCCTGCGGGGTTTGGGCCGCCCACAGCCCCTCTCGCGGCAGCGTTCCCTTGATCGTAAGAGAAACGTCGTCCAGCAAAGCTCGCTTCAAGGTGTCGGCAACAGGCAGGGCCGCGATCGCGCCCGAGTGCGTCCGAAGTCCGGCCAGAACGCGCTCGACCGCGTCCACTTGCACGAACGGGCGCGCTGCGTCGTGGATCAGGACAGCCTCAGGGCCGGCGTTGGCGAAGCTCTCCAGGCCCGCGCGCACGGAGGCCTGGCGGGTCTGCCCACCGCAGACGGGCCCGAGCAGCTTGCCACCACCCAACGACGCGGTGGCGTGCTCATAAAGTGCCGCGTCGTCGGGATGAATGACGACAGTAATGGCCGATACCGCGGGCGAGGCTGCCAGAGCATCAATGGCCCACGCCAGCACCGGCCGGCCGGCGATCGCCGCATATTGCTTGGGCATGTCGCTTCCGGCGCGGTGTCCACGTCCGGCGGCGACGATCAGGGCGACGGTGTGCACGGCAGATCTTGGGCTCTCACTTTCGAATTTTATAAGGTTAGCCATAGCGGGCAGCCTGGGACTTTGGCAAATGCGCCGCATTGTTCGCGCTTGCGAAAGGGCTGCGACGCGGTTAGCTTGCTTAAACGGAGTGCATTCTGCGATGTCGCCTAATTTTTCATCAGATCAGCAAGAGGGTACTGCAGTTGAGGGGCCTGCACCGGCCATCGGAGCAGTGCGGCCGGTCAATCGTGTCTTCCTCGCGCCGATGACGGGGGTCTCCGATCTGCCCTTCCGGCGTCTCGCCCAAGGCCTCGGAGCCGGATTGGTCGTATCGGAAATGGTCGCCAGTGCGGAATTCGTCAGCGCCCGGCCGAGTGTTCTGCGGCGGGCTGAGGGCGGCAGTCTCGCCCCGCATGTGGTCCAGTTGGTGGGTTGCGAAGCCCGCTGGATGGCTGAGGCGGCGCGCATCGCCGAATCTCAGGGGGCCGATGTCGTGGATATCAACATGGGGTGTCCGTCGCGCGAGGTGACCGGCCGGCTCTCGGGCAGTGCGCTGATGCGAGAGCCTGATCACGCGCTGTCGTTGATCGAAGCGGTGGTGGGCGCGGTTCATGTGCCGGTGACTTTGAAAATGCGCCTTGGCTGGTGTGATGGCTCACGCAATGCGCCCGAACTCGCTCGCAGGGCCCAGGACGCTGGTATCCGCCTCGTGACAGTGCATGGCCGCACGCGCAATCAGTTCTTCAAGGGCAAGGCGGACTGGGGCTTGGTGCGTCATGTCAAGGACGCCATCTCAATTCCAGTCATCGTCAACGGAGACATCACAACCAGTGAAGGCGCGCGCCAGGCTCTGCAGCAGTCAGGCGCGGACGGTGTGATGGTCGGCCGCGGCGCCTACGGGGCTCCATGGCTTCCGGGGCGGATTGCCGCTGCTCTGGATACGGGCCGCGATCCAGGGGCTCCGCCGGTCGAAACGAGACGAGATCTTGCCATCGGCCATATCGAAGCGATGCTGGCTCATTACGGCGCAGCGCTGGGGCTGCGCAACGCCCGCAAGCATATCGGGTGGTACCTCGCAACAAGCGGGCTCAGCGACGCGCTCATCAAGCGCTGGCGCCAGCGACTATGCACGGATGACAGCCCCGGCAACGTGCTGCGCGGACTTCATGAGGCCTATGGGATGGTGGAGGGGCCTGCCACATGACACGACTTGCGACATTGATCGTCCCGGACACCGCCGCGCCGGGATCAGGAGTGGACCTCGAT
>CAZZPH010000303.1:0-3828 GCA_964655725.1 uncultured Hyphomicrobium sp. | reverse complement strand
AACGGCTCGAGGCCGGAGAGGCGCATCTTGGGCGCAAAGGACGGGATCTTGCGCGGCGGATAGGCTTTCACATGCCCGGCGATGTGGGCAATGTGGTCAGGCGTCGAGCCGCAGCACCCGCCAATGATATTGACGAGACCATCCTTGGCCCAAGGCTCTGTCTTGCAGGCCATATCGTCCGGCGTCTCGTCGTACTCACCCATGGCGTTGGGCAGCCCTGCATTGGGATAGGCTGAAATTCGAACGTCCGCCACCTGCGAGAGTTCCGCGATATGAGGGCGCATCTTGTCGGCGCCCAGCGCGCAGTTGAGCCCCACCGAAAATGGCTTCAGGTGACGCATGGAGTACCAGAAGGCCGTCGGCGTCTGACCGGTCAGCGTGCGGCCAGCTTCATCGGTGATCGTTCCCGACAGCATGATCGGCACTTCGAGACCCATCTCGTCGAACACATCGAGCGTGGCGAACCCGGCCGCCTTCGCATTCAAGGTGTCGAAAATGGTCTCGATCAGGATGATGTCAGACCCGCCTTTGATAAGGCCGCGCACCTGCTCGCGATACGCTTCGCGCAGCTGGTCGAAATTGATCCTGCGGAAACCTGGGTCATCGACCTTGGGAGAGATGGACGCCGTCATGTTCGTCGGCCCCACGGCACCGGCAACGAAGCGCGGCTTGTCGGGCGTCAGCGTGTTGTACTTGTCACATGCGGCGCGAGCCAGCTTAGCCGCTGCGACGTTGATTTCATACGCCAGCGCCTCCATGCCGTAGTCAGCCATGGAGACCACCTGCGCATTGAAGGTGTTGGTTTCGATGATGTCGGCGCCCGCTGCCAGATACTGCTCGTGGATCTCCTGGATGATCCTGGGTTGCGTCAGCGCGAGCAGATCGTTGTTGCCCTTCACATCACGGGGCCAGTCCCTGAATCGCTCGCCGCGATAGTCGGCCTCCGTCAGCTTGTGGCGCTGGATCATCGTTCCCATCGCGCCATCGATAATGAGGATGCGTTCGGTCGCGGCCTTTTCGAGGGCGGCATAGCTTGGCAGGCGCTTCATAGGGTTCTCACTCACTCGAATGGACGGTCCATGGTCTCCCCTCTCACCGCCACGGACGGGGAGAAGGACGTTTGTCTTGCTCGTTGCGCTTTATGTCCCAACCGCGCGCTTCTCCAGCGGCGCCTCGGTCAACGGCCGCAAACCCAGAAGGTGGCAGATCGCATAGACGAGGTCGGCCCGGTTCAGCGTGTAGAAGTGGAATGTCTTGATGCCTTCATCGACGAGGTCCATGACCTGCTCGGTGGCGACGGCCGCCGCGACCATGCGCGACGTTTCGGCATCCTCATCCAGACCCTCGAACCGGCGCGCAAGCCAGGCGGGAACAGTAGCCCCGGCACGCACGGCGAACCCCGCAACCTGCCGGAAATTGTGGATCGGAACGATCCCGGGCGTAATCGGCACCCAGATGCCAGCGGCACGCGCCCGTTCCAAAAAGCGCAGATAGTGCGCGTTATCGAAACCGAACTGCGTAATGATGCGGTCGGCGCCCGCGTCCACCTTGGACTTCAGATTGTCCATGTCAGCTTGAAACGTCGGACTTTCCGGATGCTTCTCAGGATAGCCGCCGACGGAAACCTCGAAATTGCCGATCTTCTTCAGTCCAGCCACCAGTTCGGCGGCGTTCGCGTAGCCACCCGGATGCGGTTCGTAGCGCTGCCCGACCCCCGATGCGGGATCGCCGCGCAAGGCCACGATATGGCGCACGCCAGCGTTCCAGTAGGCGCGTGCAACCTCGTCCACTTCTGCGCGCGTGGCATCTACACACGTCAGATGCGCGGCGGGACGCAGTGCTGTCTCCCGGATGATCCGCGCAACAGTTGCGTGCGTGCGCTCGCGTGTCGAGCCCCCCGCGCCATACGTCACCGACACAAACTCCGGCGCGAGCGGCGCAAGGCGCTTCACGGCCGACCACAACTGTTCTTCCATTCTGTCGGTCTTGGGCGGGAAGAACTCAAACGACACGGCAATCTCGCCAGCGCCCAAAAGGCGGCTTTTTCGTTCCTTGCCATCGGGCATCATCGGGCCCTCTCCAATCTGGTGCTGGATTGTGCGACGGCACTAGCTGGTGCTGCTGAGCGTGACGTGCTCTGGCGGTGCCCGGCAACGTAGAGCACCACGGTCAAACCCTGGCCGTCACCTTGCGCGGCCGGATGCAATTCTTCCATGCCAGCAATCTCCAGGCCCGCAGCCTCAACCCAACCCCGCATGTGGTCCGGGGGAATGCCCAGCCGCTTGTGGGCATGGGCCTCGCGCAAAAAATCCAGGTCATGGGGCGCGAAGTCCACGACCACCAATCGTCCCTCGGGTGCCAGAATACGGGCGGCCTCGGCCATCGCAGCGGCGGGATCTGCCAGAAAGTGCAGGACCTGATGCATGATGACCGCTTCGGCTGCACCATCCTTTAGTGGCAGGGCGAGGATATCGGCGTGCCGCACCTCCGCATTGTCGATCGCGCGCGCCGCAAGCCGGCTTTGAGCGTAGGCCAGCATGGATTTGCTGACGTCATACCCCAACGCCCGCTCGAAGTGCTCACTGAACAGTTCCAGCATCCGTCCGGTCCCCGTTCCCAGATCGACAAGCAACCGGAAGGGACCTGGCCCCAGCGCTTTAAGCATCGCAGCTTCGACCGCACTCTCGGGAACATAGAGGCTTCTGATCCTGTCCCAGTCCGCAGCATGGGCCTGGAAATAAGCCAGGGCCTCCTGGTCGCGTTGACGCTTCAAGGCCTCGGCGCGGTCCTTGTCACGGCGCACGACGGCGTCACTAGCATCGACTGCCTCCAGGAGCCGCCGCGTCAGGCGTCCGCCCTCCGTGCGATCGGACACATGAAAGTAGACCCAGCTGCCATCGCGAAACCGCTCCACAAGGCCAGCCTCGGCGAGCAGCTTCAAATGCCGGCTGATGCGTGGCTGGCTCTGGTCGAGAATGCGGGTCAGATCCTTGACGGTCAGTTCGCCCGACGAGAGCAACAACAGAATGCGCAGGCGCGTGGGCTCGGCAGCCGCCTTGAGTGCGGCCACGAGATCACCGGTGCGGAGCGTTTCGGAGGCGGGAGCGTTCATGCCCACCTGACATAAAGATATGTTTATGTCTGTCAAGCCCTACTCTGGGTCTCAGCATCGCTCCGCCCAATAGCGGCACACCCCTTAACGGGGCATCAACCCTCGACGGATACCTTGGGCAGCATCCATTTTTTATGCGGGGGAGCCCCTTAATGCCTATCAACGGTGCCGTGGCAAGCGCTGCTCAGATGCAGGATCACCCGCAAATGCCGATCCTGGAGTTGACCACGGAGCGGTATGCCCGCGGCACGGTTGCCAGCTTCGCCGCCCTCGTCACGGTGGCCGCGGCCGTCCTCATCCCCTTTTATCTCCTCGCAAGTGCCGCCGTCGCCGACCCCCTGGTGCGGCAGCTGGCGGCATCGCAGCCCGTGGCCGTCATGCAGATTGTTGCAGCTCTTGCGTTCTGGGGCCTTCTTTTCGGCCTTCCCTTGGCCCATCTCCTCAATCGGATGACCGTCGAGCGCACCATTTCGCTCAGTCCCGCCCGCGTCGCGATCACCGAGCGGCGCTTTGGCAGGTCATCAACTTGCGCGACACCTCTCGCCGAGTTTCTCGGAGTGAGCGACCGGTTGCGCACGACCCTCTCAGGTCTGCACCCTGAGTTGGTCCTGGTCCATTCCGACCGCGCACGGTCTGTGCGGCTGCTGGCGACGCACGACGTTCCCGCGGCTGAGATCACGCGCATTTGCGATATGCTCAAACTTCCCCAAATTCCC
>CAZZPH010000302.1:0-3832 GCA_964655725.1 uncultured Hyphomicrobium sp. | reverse complement strand
CGTTGGCGATCACGGCTGCGAATACATGACCAAGGGCCTGGTCGTTTGCCTCGGCTCCACCGGCCGCAACTTTGCCGCCGGCATGTCGGGCGGCATCGCGTATGTCCTTGACGAGGCAGGCGACTTCGAGACGCGCATCAACAAGGACATGGTTGAACTGGAACCCATCGCAGGTGATGCGGGTCTCCTTGCGGCGCTCGCTAAGGCCAACGGCGATGGCGCGACCGCACCTCTCGGCGAGGTCATGCACGATATGCGCGATCACGACGCTGAGCGCCTGCACGCCCTGCTTGTCCGGCACGCGCACTATACCAATTCCGCACGCGCCCAGGCGATCCTCAAGGACTTTGCGAGCTACTTGGCGAAGTTCCGCAAAGTGATGCCGGTGGAGTACCGGCGCGCGCTCACGGAACTGGCGAAGGCGCGGGAAAGCGCGAGCAAACCTGCGGCGCGTGCGTGATCGCGCAATCCTCAATCGCCGTCACTCTTCATGACCAGATGTAAGCTTGAGCGAGAAATTTAAAGACCATGGGCAAGCCGACAGGATTTCTGGAATTCGAGCGCGCGGAGCGCAAGTACGAGCCCGTAGAGGCGCGCATCAGGCACTGGAACGAGTTTGTCGTGCCGCTGCCGGAAGGCGAGGTGAAGACACAGGCCGCACGCTGCATGGATTGCGGCATCCCGTACTGTCACAACGGGTGTCCGGTGAACAACCAGATCCCCGACTGGAACGATCTCGTCTATCGCGGTGATTGGAAAGATGCAGCACTCAATCTGCATTCCACCAACAACTTCCCAGAGGTGACGGGGCGCGTCTGTCCGGCGCCGTGCGAAGCCTCCTGCACGCTCAACATCGACGACACCCCCGTTGCGATCAAGACCATCGAGTGTGCGATTGCCGATCGCGCGTTCGAGGAGGGCTGGATCGCGCCCGAGCCGCCTGAGCACAAGACGGGCAAGTCGGTTGGCATCATTGGATCGGGTCCTGCCGGGCTTGCCGCCGCCCAGCAACTCGCCCGTGCAGGCCACGACGTGCACGTCTATGAAAAGAACGCCCGTCCCGGTGGGTTGCTGACCTACGGCATTCCCGATTTCAAGATGGAGAAGTCGATCGTCGCGCGGCGCGTGCGCCAGATGGAGGCGGAAGGCGTCGTGTTCCACTGCGGGGTGCATGTGGGCCGGGATGTGTCAGCAAACGATCTGGATGCGCGCCATGATGCGCTGCTCCTCGCGATTGGATCGGAGCATCCTTTCGACTTCTTCGCCAAGTCGCCGGGGCGCGATCTGGACGGCATTCACTATGCGATGGATTTCCTGCCCCAGCAAAACCGCCGCGTGGCGGGGGAAGCGCAACAGCCAGATACGCGCGAGATTTCCGCGCAAGACAAGCATGTCATTGTTATCGGCGGTGGCGATACGGGCTCGGACTGCATCGGCACGTCGTTCCGGCAGGGGGCGAAGAGCGTCACGCAGCTGGAGATCATGCCCAGGCCGCCCGTCAAGGAGAACAAGGCGCTGTCTTGGCCCAACTGGCCGCTGAAGCTGCGCATCTCCTCCTCGCAGGCCGAAGGCGCTGTGACGGAGTATTCAATCTCAACAACGGGCTTTTCGGGTGAGAACGGGCGGGTGCAGAAGCTCCACTACAGCCGCGTCGACGACAAGCTGCAGCCTATCCCGGGCACGGAGGGCACGCTCGATGCCGATCTGGTCCTCCTGGCGATGGGCTTTTCGGGGCCAGTTGAGGACGGCGTCCTGCGAGACCTCGGGCTGGCCATTGTGCCGCGTGGCCGCTTCAAGGGTGTCGATGCGAACGAGCGCGATTACAAGCTGCCCGGCAACAATAAGCTTTTTGCCGCGGGCGACGTGCGCCGCGGACAGTCACTCGTCGTTTGGGCGATCCGTGAAGGCCGTCAGGCCGCCCACGCGATCGACATGGCGTTGATGGGAACGACCGCCCTGCCGCGGTAGTCAGCCTCCCAATCATATATAGGGCGGGGATTGCAGCCGCTGGACAATTCCCTGGAACAGGAACAGTATCCGGTCATGAACGTATTCGTTACATCGGATCGTCGCATCAGCTTGCCGCTCGACGACGTCGTGGGCAGCTTCAGGGCGTTTGGCCGGCTAGGACCGATCTACGAAGTTCTCGCAGTTTGTGAGCCTGCGGAAGGCGCCAGCGTCATGCTTCGGGTGCGGGTTTTGGAGAGCGGCGAGGAACTCGATTATCCGCTCGCGAATGCTCTCGATGACCCGCTGGCAAACTGATGTTTGCGATAGCATTCGACCTTGTAGTGGAGGAGGCGCGCCGAAGGCATCCCAAGGGAGTGGCGCAGGCCTACGTCGATATCGGGGCATGCCTTGAGCGTTTCGGTTTCCAACGCGTCCAAGGCAGCGTTTACGTGTGTGAACGCGAGGATCTCGCCAATCTGTTCGCAGCCATGAATGGTCTCAAGTCGCTGCAATGGTTCGCGGGCTGCGTGCGCGACATCCGAGCGTTCCGAATAGAGCAGTGGTCGGACTTCACCTCTTATTTCAAGTCATGATGCGTTCGCCGATGCCGTCAGGCCGCCCACGCGATCGACATGGCGTTGATGGGAACGACCGCCCTGCCGCGGTAAAGATGGCGAATTTGCAGGCTTATGTGCCGGTGGTTGCCACCGCCGGAGCCTGGATCGATGCTCAGCCCTTGTTCCCGCCGCGAACCGTCCTAATATCGGGAGTGTGACACCTGACACGATAAGCAGCCGCGAAAGGCAGGATCGATGAACACACCACTGGAGATCTCCTTCAAAGGGCTCGAGAAAAGCATCGTCATCGAAAGGAAGATCACCGAAAGGGCGGCCAAGCTGGAACGTGTATTCAGCCGTATGACCCACTGCCGGGTCGTCGTCGCCGCCCCCAACAAGCACCATCACAAGGGCAAAACCTACGAGATCAAGATCGACATCGGCATTCCCGAGCATGCGCCTTTGATCGTGACGCATGAGTCGAGCGTGGGCCATGCGCAGGAAGATCTCCAGATCGCCATTCGCGATGCCTTCGATGCCGCAACCCGCCGTCTGGATGAGTTGGCCGACCGGATTCAGGGGAGCGCCAAGGCAGAGCGCGGGCGCCGCCGGCCGGCCCCCGTACGGGAAGATTAGACGAAGCCCGGGCTATTGCGAAAACCACCCCCTATCGCTGCGTGTGGAGGGTAGCGTATAAGCAGGGGGCATGGTTCTCAAAGCCCCCGCATGAGCGAGTTTTTCACCCCCCCTGTACTGACGGCTCTCGCCGTGTGCACGGCTGCTGCGGCGGCAACCGTGCTCGGGAGCTTGATGGTCATACGGGCCAACATCAGCAATCCGCGCATTTTGGCCTTCGGCCTCGCCTTCTCAGGTGGCGCGATGGTTTATGTGTCGCTGGTGGAGATCTTCACCAAGTCACAGACGTCGTTTACTGAAACATACGGAGATCAGACCGGCTACGCGGCTGCGACGCTCGCCTTCTTCTCTGGCATTGCGTTTCTGGCCATCATCGATCGCCTAATCCCAAATCCGCACGCGGGCATGGAGGCGGCACTCTCGCACAACGCTCAAGATCGCATGAAGCGGGTGGGCCTGCTGACGGCGGCCGCCATCACGGTTCATAATTTTCCCGAGGGCCTGGCGACATTTTTTGCAACTCTCGACAATCCGACGGTCGGAGCGCCGCTCGCATTTGCAATTGCCATCCACAACATCCCCGAGGGCGTGTCGATCGCTGTGCCGGTCTATTACGCGACCGGCAGCCGCAGCAAGGCCGTGCTGGCGTCCGCGATATCTGCGTTGGCCGAGCCAGTGGGTGCCGTGTT
>CAZZPH010000301.1:0-3849 GCA_964655725.1 uncultured Hyphomicrobium sp. | reverse complement strand
GGGCATGGGGTAACCGTAACGCCAGGCTGAGCGGGCTTGCCAGATCTCGCCCCATGTGGTTGCCGCCTCATCATGGGCGCTTTTGCCCGTGACGCGGTAGGCGATCGCGTGCGCCATGCAGCGGCTCAAGGGCCACAGCATCAGGAGCCGCTGGCCAAGGCCAGTGAACGGAGCAGGCCAGTGGCGTGCAATCAGCGTCGCCTTGGCCTGCAGCAACCGGATCATCTTGCCCGCGCGGGTCTTCTCCGATGCGCCACCGTGATGAATGATCGTAGCGGTAGGCGTCACGCGCGGGCGCGCACCGATCCGGCGTGCGCGCAGGCACAGGTCCGCCTCCTCCCCGTACATGAAGAAGGCCGGATCGAACCCGCCAAGCGCCAGCCAGACAGGACGGGGAATCAATAGAAAGCAGCCCGACACGATATCGACGTCGCGCTCGCTATCGCGCTTCCACCCACCATAGGCCTCTGTATTGAAGAGGGCGGAGTTGGGAAACAGCCCCGTCAGGCCGGTGGCACGGCAAAGGAGGTTCCAGAGCGTGATGCGGCCCCAGCATGAGGCCGGATTTAAGCTGCCGTCGGCAAATTCGGTGCGCCCGCCCCAGATCAGAGCGCGCTTGTTTGCGCGAGCAAAGGCGACGAGCGTGTCGATCGCGCCATCAAGGACGACGGTATCGGGGTTGAGAAGCAGGATGTAATCGCCCGACGCGCGTTCTGCCGCCAGATTGTTGGCGCGGCCAAAGCCGATGTTGGTGTCGAGGTCGAGGAGTTGGGCTTCAGGAATCTGCCGGGCGATTGCCTCTGCGGACCCATCGGTGGAGGCATTGTCCACCACGATGATCTCGTAGGAGGTCTCCACCGTCTCACGCACGATCGAACGCAGCGCCGCAAGCGTCATCTCGCGCGTATTATAGCTGACGACCAGGATGGAGACGTCGATATTGGGCTGCGCCGTCACGTCGCTTGCTCTCCCCGCAGCGCGTCAGGTGCTACCCGATCGCTGCCTGAACGCTTCGGACCAAATTGACGCCCGACACTACGGGACGGCCGTTAACCCGGCGTTAAGGCGCGATTTTGAGCTTTTCTCCGGTGGCAGCCACACCGTTGGAACATTATGGGCGCCTGCTCTCAGCGAAGGATTAACGGCCCTCGCTCACAATGGGCTGTTGGGGACAGCGGGCGGACGGGGTAGAGCGAGGTTTTCATGCTTGACGTGTTTGAAGGCGAAAGCCGCCGCGCGTTCGACGGCATCATCTGTATCGGTGGCTCGGACTGGTGGTACCACAACCGGGGACACTTCGATTTCCAGGTGATGCGGCGGCTGGCCCGGGACTGGCCGGTGCTCTACGTGAATTCCCTCGGCGTACGCATGCCCGGGACCAGTGATGCGCGTCAGTTCGCCTCCAAGATCGAGCGCAAGCTCAAGAGCCTCGCACGCGGCGTCACCGAGGTGGAGCCGCGATTCTGGGTCTTTTCTCCCGTGACTGTGCCAGGTGAGACCGGCCAGAAGATGTCGGGTTTCGCCCTGGCGCCGCAAATCAGGCTGGCCGCCGCGCGTGCGGGCATTCGCCGCCCGTTGCTGTGGATGCACTGTCCGGCTGGCGCTGGACTGATCGAGGAACTCAAGCCTGTCGCCACCATCATGCAGCGCACGGACAGGTTTGAGGCGTTTCCCGAAGGCGACAGTGAGCTTCTGGGGCGGCAAGTCTCCTCGATCAAGGCTGCGGCCGATCTCGTCGTCTATGCCGCGCCCCACCTGATGGATGAAGAAGCAGGCACGGTGCGACGTCAGGTGCTCGTTACGCATGGCGTCGATGTTGAGATGTTCGTGGCCGAAGGTAACAAGCGTGCACCGGGACCTGCGGATGCCGCCATTGTGCCCAAGCCCCGGGTTGGATTTATCGGCGGAATTGACGCCCACACGTTCGATCCTGCCTTGTTTTACGGGGTCGCCCGGCGGCTGGCCGACGTCAATTTCGTTATGATCGGCGCGTCGTCGCTTCCAGAGGGCTGGTGCGAGCAGCCCAACGTGCGCTTCCTCGGGCGCAAGCCTTATGAGGTCGTCGCCCGCTATATGGCTGCCATGGACGTGCTGATCATGCCGTGGAACCGCAGTCCCTGGATCAAGGCCTGCAATCCCATCAAGCTGAAGGAGTACCTCGCCGTCGGCCGGCCAGTGGTGACCACGGATTTTCCAGCTCTCGATGGCTGGCGCGATCTTGTTCACGTTGCCAGTGATGCGGAAGCCTTCGCCGAGGCCATTCGCACGTGCCTGGCAGAACCTTACGATGCGGCCCCTGCGCGGGCGCGAATCGCAGGAGAAAGCTGGGATCACAAGACCGAAATCCTGCGAAACGCGATCTGCGGCCTGGGGCTCGAGTTCGAGGCAGCGGTAGAGCCGGGCTCATGGCGGAATGCCATCTCCGGGGCCGTGAGCTGGCGTCCGGCGGGCTGAGAGCGGGGCGCGATACCGGTGGGGGCGGATAACTATCGAAGCGATATCGACGGGCTGAGGGCCATCGCCGTTCTGGCGGTGGTCTTCTATCACGCAGGCGTTCCCGGATTTAGCGGTGGCTTCGTCGGGGTCGACATCTTCTTCGTCATCAGTGGCTACCTGATCACGCGCATCATCGCGCGCGAGATCGCCCAAGGTGACTTTTCCATTCTGCGCTTCTACGAGCGGCGCATCCGGCGCATTTTTCCTGCGTTGTTCGTGATGCTTCTCGTCTCGTGCGCGGCAGCACTTGTGATTCATCTGCCGTCCGAGATGGAGGACTTCGCCAAGGCGCTCGTCGCCGCAAGCCTGTTCGTTTCCAATGTGCTCTTCTGGCAGACGGCCGACTATTTCGCAGGACCCGCGCACTTGAAGCCGCTCCTGCACACTTGGTCGCTCGCCGTGGAGGAGCAATTCTATATCATCTTTCCCTTGATGCTGATCGTGATCGCGCGCTGGGGGCGCGAACGTTGGCTCTTATGGCTGATCCCGGTGGCCATCGTGTCGCTGTTGATCAGCGTATGGGGTGTGTCGTCGAAGCCCGTTGCGGCGTTTTATCTTCTGCCCTCGCGCTTCTGGGAGCTCATGGTGGGTGCACTTCTGGCGCTCGGTATTGCCCCACAAATTCATAGTGAGCGGTTCAGATTCGCGACTGGCATCACCGGGCTCACCTTAATGGGGGGCGCGATCGTTCTTTACTCCAACGCGACGGCGTTCCCCGGGCTGGCGGCACTGGTGCCGTGTCTGGGTGCGGCCATGGTCATTCATGCCGGCAGTGGCGGCGCCACGTTGCCAACGCGCCTGCTCGGCACCAAGCCGATGGTCTTCGTCGGCCTCATTTCCTATTCGCTTTACCTATGGCACTGGCCGCTGCTGGCCTTTGCGCGCCAGTGGAGCGGGGAGAGCCTTGCTGTCATTTCAATCGCTGGCCTCCTGACAGTGAGCTTCGTGCTCGCGTATCTCTCGTGGCGTTATGTCGAGCAACCTTTCCGGCGGCGTCAGGTGATGGAGCAAAGCCCCCGGCTGTTTGCGGCTGCGGGTCTTGCAACAGCGGCAGCACTCGTTTTCGGCGCAACGGCACTGACCACGGGAGGGTTTGCGGCGCGACACGGTGGATACGCTCCGCCCGCCGTGGCGGGGCTTCAATCACTGCGCGTCGGGACATGCTTTCTCAAAGAGGATCAGGCGCCCGCAGATTGGTCGGGCGTGGAACAATGCGCGGCCGGTCCGGCGGATGCGCCGTTGGTCTTTCTGTGGGGCGACAGCTATGCCGCCCACCTGGCACCCGGTCTTGAAGCTGAAGCCGCGGGACGGTTCCGCGTCGTTCAATACACCGCTGGGGGCTGTCCGCCTGTT
>CAZZPH010000300.1:0-3858 GCA_964655725.1 uncultured Hyphomicrobium sp. | reverse complement strand
AAACATGGTGCGGTTGAGAGGACTCGAACCTCCACGGGTTGCCCCGCTACCACCTCAAGGTAGTGCGTCTACCAATTCCGCCACAACCGCTGACCATCGCGAGACGTCTGGCTGACCCGGTCTGGAAACCCGGCCAATGAGCTGACACGTCCCGCGTCAAGGCGTCGGGAACTAACAGAGCGCCAGCCTGATGGCAAGTGCATAGCAGACCAGTGCCCCAATCGCCGCGTCCCTCGCCTCTCCGGTCCGCCAGCCAGCAGCAAAGTCTCGATCTTCCGCAATCCGTGGTCCAAGCCCAGAACCCGGACCGGCATCACCGCTGGCGCGCCGCGGGAACCCCTTCCCCTCCGGCGTCGGGGCCCCAGCACGCCGGGTCCCAACACGTCGACCTCCGGCACTCTTGGCACGTAAAGGTCTGGCAAGGAGGTGCTCTCCGGTCCATAGTGCTCAGCAATTGGCAAGTCAGATGTCCCAACACCCCCCACAGCCCGTTATCTGGACCCGCTCTCGCGGCCTCGTGCCCTACGAGGCCGCCACGCGACTCATGGCGCGTTATGGAGATCGGATCGCCGCGGGACGCGCGCCGGAACTGCTCTGGCTGCTCGAGCATCCCCCCCTTTACACGGGCGGCACACGATCACGCACCGAGGATTTCCTCGAGCGCGAGGCATTTCCCTACTACCCCACGGATCGAGGCGGCGAGCTGACCTATCATGGGCCCGGGCAGCGAATCGTCTACACGCTGCTTGACGTGCGCCGCCGCACCGGCGGCGATGCCCGCGCATTCGTCCGGCTCCTGGAATCATGCGTTATCGATGCTCTCGATAGACTGGGCGTCGCGGGCCGCAGTGATCCGGCGCGTCCGGGAGTCTGGGTCGACAAGCCTGGCGCGGCAGATGGCGAAGCCAAAATCGCGGCCCTGGGCCTGAAAGTCCGGCGGGGGGTCAGCCGCCACGGGCTGTCGATCAACGTCAGTCCCGAGATGGAACACTTCCGCGGCATCGTGCCGTGCGGGCTGCACGGAACCAGTGTTACCAGTCTGGCTGAACTGGGCGCATCAACCGATATGAATGCTGTGGATAATGCCTTGCGCGACGCCTTCGCGGCGCATCTGGGTCCCATCCGGACCGCGACCGAGACCTGATCTGAACCAGATCTGACCTGTTCCCGTCGAACTCCTTCCCGCGGCGCCCGGAGCCCGGAAGCTGACGCGATCGATAGAACTCGCCCTACCAAAGAAAAAGGCACCCGGACCGCGAACGATCCAGGTGCCAATAATAATCCACGCCCCAACGAAATCCTTCACCGTGGAGAGGGCTTTGAAGGCTGGCCCGCACCGCCAGATCCTGGCGATACAGACGGCCCTAGCTCCTCGGCAAACAGATCACCCCCCTCGATCGTCGTGACCTCGGAGCCAGC
The DNA here is from genome assembly GCA_964655725.1 of uncultured Hyphomicrobium sp. Classification (GTDB taxonomy): domain Bacteria; phylum Pseudomonadota; class Alphaproteobacteria; order Rhizobiales; family Hyphomicrobiaceae; genus JAGVSR01. The sequence continues at coordinate 2,439 of CAZZPH010000300.1, read as the reverse complement.
CAGCACGTAGGGATCGACGTCGTTGCCGTCGATTCGCACGATGCAGCCTCTCAGGCAAACGCCCTCAAGGACGGCTCCAGGTACGAGTACATGGTCGGTTTGAGCGCTGCCCTCGACGATCGTAACCGTGCGGTCGATCTCGTCATTGTTCGACACCGAGGCCGCGGACGCGGCCGCCGATGCGGTCAGCAGCGCCACCGAGACAACAGGAAAGGCCTTCAACAATGGCCTAAAAAGTTCCCGGGGCACGAGGCGTAATTCCTTACTTTCTCTTCTTGGCAGCCTTCTTTGCGGCCTTCTTCGCCGGCTTCTTTGCAGCCTTCTTGGCAGCCGGCTTCTTAGCGGCAGCCTTCTTCGTGGCTTTCTTGGCGGCAGGCTTCTTTGCAGCTTTGGCCATGTGATACGTCCTTCATTTTTTGCACCGGAGCTTACGTCTCCGGTTCGTCTAACCGACTCGCGTTGAGTCGGAGGCAATTTGGTGAGAATCAAAACGCGCATCAAACGGAAATTTCCGGTGACGCCTATCGGAATTTTCGATAGATAGTTCATCGCACGTCGCAACGGCATGCGGGTCGGTGATGGACATCAATCTTGCCAGAACGTTTCTGATGGTCGCCGAGACCGGCAGTTTCATCGACGCCGCTCACAAGCTCAACATCACGCAATCCACAGTTTCTGCGCGAATCAAGGGGCTCGAAGAGCTGTTGGGCAGGCCTGTTTTCGAGCGGTCGAAGACCGGCGCGGATCTCACTTCGGCAGGCGAACAGTTCCACAAACATGCGCTCGCCCTCGTGCGTGTATGGCAGCGCGCTCAGCTTGAAGTCAGTCTTTCAGACCAGCACCGCGACCATTTGGCTGTCGGTGCGCCCCACAGCCTCTGGCAGGGGTTCCTCCTCAAATCCGTTTCCAAGCTGCGCAAGGACGCGCCCGACGTCGCCGTTTCGGCAACCGCAGCGCTGCCGGATGTCCTCACACAGCGATTGATTGAGGGGACACTCGATCTGGCGGTGATGTACCGGCCGATCCAGCCACCTGGGCACACTATTGAACACCTGTTCGACGAGGAATTCGTACTCGTCACCCCGGCGCGCGCCACCCAGCGCAAGGGAAACAGCGACTATGTGTTCATCAACTGGGGGCCAGACTTCCAGCAGGATCACACCTCAGCCTATCCCGAACTGATCAAGCCGGGCCTGTCACTCGACCTGGGAACGCTGCCGATCGAATACGTGCTCGCCAACGAACTCTCTGGATACTTTCCCGTGCGGCTGGTGCGCTCCCACATTTCGCGCGGTAGCATGCGCCAGCCAAAACGGGCACGCCGCTTCGTCTATCCCGTCTACATGGTCTATCCCGAGACCCGCGATGAAGACTCTTATGAGCCCATTATCGACGCGCTGCGCCGGGAATGCGCGAAATATAGCTGAAAGTGCATAAGGTTGGAGCGGCTGACACGTTAAACACCCACCCCGGCGCCATGCCCGTGAGGACTGGGCATCCGAAGGTCCGCTCCGCGCCGGCAGGCTCAAGCGAACTCTAAGATCACCGAATCGACAGCCAGACTGTCACCGGGCTTGGCGTTGACCTTCTTGACCTTGCCATCGATCTCGGCGCGAAGAATGTTCTCCATCTTCATCGCCTCGACCACGGCCAGGGGATCGCCCGCCTTCACTTCCGCTCCCTCTGCGACATTGATCGCCTTGACGAGACCCGGCATCGGGCAGAGCAGGAACCTCGAAAGGTCGGCAGCCACCTTGACCGGCATCAGTGCGGCCAGTGTCGCCTCACGCTCAGTGAACACGTAAGCCTCGGTGGCGATGCCGCGGTGGGCCAACCTGACACCGTTCAGGATCGGCCGAACCTGGACCGCAACTTCGCGTCCCAGCACTTTGCCGTGCCAAACGGGTTCGCCTGGCGCCCAATCGGAGACAATGGTGATCTCCTCGCTCCGGCCGTCACCTTCCTCGAGGATCGCAACCGTGTAAGCGTTGGCGGCGGTCGCTTCGACAAACACCTTCAAGCTTTCCGCGCCAATCCGTACCACGCGGGTGCGGGCGAAGGCGACCGGCCGTCCCGACATCTGATGCGTGATCCGGCGCCTGCGCGCGTTCTGCTGGTGATCGAGGACGGCGGCAACGGCCGCAAGCAGTGTCAGTTCCCCACCCTCGGCCGTCCGGGGCGAGAAGCCGTCCGGGTACTCTTCCTTGATAAAACCTGTGGACAACGCACCCGATCGCCAGCGCGGGTTCTGCATCACCGCCTGCAGAAACGGGATGTTGTGCTGGATACCGTCGATCGAGAACGCATCGAGCGCATCGGCCTGGGCATCGATGGCCGCCTCGCGCGTGGAAGCATGCGTGACGAGCTTGGCGATCATGGGGTCGTAGAACATCGAGATCTCGCCGCCCTCGAAGACGCCGGTGTCGTTGCGCACAGTCG
>CAZZPH010000299.1:0-3865 GCA_964655725.1 uncultured Hyphomicrobium sp. | reverse complement strand
GCATAAAGCAAGGCCGAGCCGAGATCCGGCTGGCGAAGTGTAAAGGCGACGGGCACCACGATCATGGCGAGCGGCAGCACCACCCAGCGCGGGTCAGATACCCGATCGCGTGGAAGCCACTCGTAATAACGCGCCAGAGCCAGCACGAGCGCGACCTTCATCACCTCGGCCGGTTGGACATTCAAGCCGCCGAATGTGATCCAGCGGCGCGCACCCAACACCTGCGTGCCGATCACGGGAACGAGCATCAGAAGCACGAGTGCGGCCAGATAAACCGGAGCGGCAGCGCTGCGCCAGAAGGCCAGAGGCATGACAAGCATCACCAGGACGACGGCCATGCCCATCAGGTATCGCAGTCCATGGTTCTGCGCCCAGGGCTGGAAGGAGCCGCCCTCGACCGAATAAAGCGTCGCAATGCCAAGGGCCGTCAGCATCGCAACAATGACCAGCACCGCCCAGTTGGCCTGCCGCAGCCGCCACACCGGGTTTGCGAGACGGTCGGAACCGAAGATCGCTGTCATGGCGCGCCCGCCTGAGTTGGATCTGGGGTGGCGCCATTCACCGGCGAGACCGCCAGACCCGCGGCGGACACGCCATCGCGAGCTTCGAACGAGAGCAGCATGCGGATCACGTCCCGCACGATGGGAGCGGCCGTCACGCCTCCGCCTCCGCCATGCTCAACCACGACGGAAATTGCGTAGCGTGGCGCATTCGCTGGGAAGTAGGAGACGAACAGCGCATGGTCGCGATGGTTCCAACTGGGCTCGGCCCCGGTCCGATCCGCCTCCGTCGTGGAGCGGACCTGCGATGTCCCCGTCTTGCCGGCGATCAGAACGGCACCGGCTGCAGCATCGGCGCTGAGACCCGTGCCGCCCGCCTCGTGCACCACCCCGACCATTGCGGTACGGATGGCATCGAGCCAGATGGCGGAGACATCGAGGGCCGGAAAAACAGGCTGATCAGGTCGCGGCTCCCCAAGACGCCGAACCAGCGTGGGCACGACCGCGCGTCCCGTCGCCAGCCGTGCGGTCATGACCGCGAGCTGAAGCGGGGTTGTCAGGACGTATCCTTGCCCGATGCCGGCGAGAATAGTCTCACCTCTCAACCAGCTCTTCCCCAGCCGGGCACGTTTCCAGCCTGTGTCTGGAATAATGCCAGCCTTCTGCAAGGCGAGCCCGCAGGCAAAAATCTGACCAAGTCCCAATCTGCGCGCCATCGACGCAATGCGATCAACCCCTATGCGCGCCGCCAGTTCGTAAAAGTAGACGTCGCACGATTCCTTGAGGGCGCGCGCCAAATCGCTCATCCCGTGCCCGTCGCGGCGCCAGCAGCGGAAGGTCTGGTCGGCAAGCTCATAGGCACCACTGCAGGAGATGCGCTCGTCAAGTGTCACGGCCCCAGCCTCGAGGGCCGCCAGCGCGGTGACCATCTTGAACGTTGAACCGGGCGGATAAAGACCGCCGATGGTTCGATTAAGCAACGGATTGTGATCATCGGCCTGAAGCCCTTTCCAGCTCTCATCGCTGAAATTGACGGTCAGGTCGTTGGGATCGAACGTAGGCACCGACGCCATGACGAGCACCTCGCCGGTGTCCACATCAAGCGCAACGAGTGCTGCGCGTGGTTCCCGGCTCAGCCGTTCCAGAACCCGCTCCTGCAACGTCGTATCAATGGTGATGGCGACGTCGGCGCCCTCGCTGGGGGGCATCTCATCCAGGTGGCGCACGATGCGCCCGCGCGCATCAACCTCGAATTTTTGCGATCCTGCATGGCCGCGCAACTCGACATCCATTCCAAGCTCGACGCCCGCCTTGCCGACGCGGACATTTGGGAGTCTCAGAAAGGGATCGTCGTCAAGTGCGCGCCGGTCCAATCCGCCCACGTAACCCACGACATGCCCGATAACAGGCCCGTCGTTGTAGCGGCGCCGGTGCTCGACGTCCGTCTCCACACCCGGAAGATGGGGTGACAGAACGCTGATCCGCGCAACATCATCGAACGAAAGTCCGCTTCGGATCGTGATCGGACGGCTGCGAGCACCGTCGCGCGCGCGGCCCACGATGCGATGGACCTCCTCGGGCGTCAGCGGGAGCGTACGGCGAAGTGCCGCCAAGGTCCTGCGCATCTCCGGCGCTGGCCCGGGAAGGATAGATAGCCGGAAACTCTCCTCGTTGAACGCCAGGACACGCCCATTGCGGTCGAGGATGCGTCCCCGGCGTGGAACGAGTCCGCGCTGACTGATACGGTTGTCGTCGGCGAGTGGAGCATACTTGCGGTTCTCCATCACCTGCAGCTGATAAAGGCGAGCGCCGATCAAAATCAGCCCGCAGGCCTGGACGCCGCCAACGATGAGTGCACGGCGAGTAAACCGCTTTTTCTCGGCAGCATTCTCCGCCTCTCCAGCCATGCCGGTCACATTCCTCGCGCCAAAGTCTCGTTGGTTCGCAAGTCAGGCGATGGATCGACCGTGCGGAGCACGATGGCGATCACGGGATAGCTCAAGCCCGCCAGCAGCGCAGCCCAGGCAAAGGGCTGCCATGCGGCAATCTCGAGATAGTAAAGCGACGTGATCGCCCAGGCAGCCAGCACCAGCACACCCAGCGACGATAAGAATGCGAGCCAGCGCCCAACGCTGCCCGCACTGGTGCGCCCCCGCACTTCGCGAGCGCTCAAATAGCCGATCAGATAGATGAGTGACCAGTAGCCGAGCGGGCCGTTGGTCAGAATGTCAACCGACAACCCAGCGGCAAACGCCACACCGGCTGCGAGCCGCTCAGCCGGTTTGCTGGCCCAATAGTGGATGGCGATGGCAGGAAGCAGTGGCAGGACATAGCGCCCGTCGGGTGGCAGGCCCCAGGGGAGGACCGAAATCAGCGCGAGCACGAAGACGCTAATGGCCGGGACCAGACGGCTTGCGAGCGGCATTACGCGGTCCCTCCTGTGCGGTTCAACGGCTCATGGCGCGCGGAATCTCTGATGACAATGATGTCGTGGCCGGCTCCCCTCCTGCCGCCGCACCAATCACATCCAGCACTGGCGTCTCATGAAGGAGAACGCTCAGATATTCGATGCTGTCGAGACCGGCGTGAGGCCTCACCGCAAACGCCTCGCCCGCTGTCACGACGGTCCCGATTCTCAGACCGCGCGGAAAAAGCCCGCCCGCGCCAGAGGTGGAGATTTCATCACCGGCGGCAATCTGGCTGGCTGGTGGCAGAAATATCAGACGCGGCTCAGGACCATTATCGCCCGCCAGTATCGCCCGCACGGCAGCGCGCCCCACATGGACAGGGATGCGGCTTTGCGCATCAGTCAGAAGCAGAACCCGGGCTGCGCTCTGACCCGTCTCAACAATGCGCCCAACCAGTCCATCGCTGCTCAGCACGGGGTAACCCGGCTTCACTGACGCGTCCCGGCCGGTGTTGATGATGACGCTGCGCACGAACGCCCCCGATGAGCTTGCGATTACGCGCGCCGTGACAAACTCGATGTCAGTTTCCCGGGCCGTCTTTGCAACCTGCGACAAATCAGAGAGTTTGCGCTCCAGTTCCTTGGCCCGCCATTCCCACCCCTTGAGCTGCTGGTTTTCGTTGCGCAGCCGCTCCAACTCGCCGGCCAGCCCGAACGCCTGCCCCACCTGCCGGCCCGCCTCCCGCACAGGCTCCAGCGGAACAATCGCCGCCTTGAGCACCGGTGTCATGAGCTCTGTGATGTGCCAGCGCAGGCCCGCAATATAACCGTGATCGAGCCGGCTCAGAACGAGCAGCGCGATGGACACAAATATCAAGATCGCAAGTTGAATACCCGACGAGCGCGGCGGTCGGGCGCCCGACGCCCTCCAGGCGCGGCTCTTCACGGCGCTGGTGGC
>CAZZPH010000298.1:0-3881 GCA_964655725.1 uncultured Hyphomicrobium sp. | reverse complement strand
CCGCCGATGCCGCATCCCCCGGCCGCACAGCCGGAGAGCTGTCAGATCTACACGGCGAGCTACGGCGGCCGCAAAACCGTTCTCATTCGCCAGCAACACGCTGACCGCCTGGATCTCACGGCCCTGACGGTACTGGAAGGTTTCGAGCGCAGCCTGACCGACACCTACATCGCCGAGCGCGCGCCGGGAGGCGAACCGCTGGGCGAGTTCCACGACCAGGAAGCCGCACTCACCAAGGCGCGCGAGCTGTGTCCTGCGGCCTGAACGCTATCCGTGCCCACGCCACATGAGGCCGCAACAGCCCGGCGTGCCGGTGATCGGCTGATCCTGGATGCCGTTTCGACCGTAGATGTCCACGTCACGACCTCAGCACATCTTGACGGCATCTGGAGACGGTTCGTTGCCCACTCAGTGTAAATCGAATGCGGTCTTTGCGATGGCTCTCGCCGCGATCCTGTTGGCCCCCGATGCCCGGCGCGCCACCGCTGCCAGCGAAACAACCTCAGCCCACATCTTTTCGTTCACATCCATTGACGGCTCACCGATGCCCCTGTCGCAATGGCGCGGCAAGGCCCTGCTTGTCGTGAACACGGCCTCGTTCTGCGGATTCACCCAGCAGTACAAGGGCCTCCAGGCGCTGCAAGACGCCTATGAGGACAAGGGTCTCGTCGTCATCGGCGTGCCGTCGAATGATTTTGGCGGTCAGGAGCCCGGCTCCGCCGAGCAGATCAAGGAGTTCTGCGAGGGCGCGTTCGGCATCACGTTCCCTTTGACCGACAAAGTCGCCGTGAAGGGAGAGGGCGCGCATCCCTTCTACGCTTTCGCGCTTGACGCTCTCGGCGAGGACAACGCCCCGCGCTGGAACTTCCACAAATACCTTGTCGCACCCGACGGTCGCATTGCAGCGTCGTTCCCGTCCGGCGTTACGCCTCAGTCGCCAGAGATCGTTTCGGCCATCGAGACGGTGTTGGCAAAAGCCAAATCCGAGTGATGGACCGTCAGCCCTGCTTGGCAGGAAATACCTTGTAACCGATGAGGGCCCAGACCAAGCCGAGCACCAGGCCCATCATAATCAATCCCGCCTCGCCCCCCAGGGCATGCACACTGAACACGCCAGCGTTTGCGGCAAGCCAATACAATAGGAAACCCGCCAAGCTCGCAGCAAACGCTGCAACGGGAACCTTCTGCCACTGGTCTGCGTTGCGGCCCATCACAAATCCAACGATGATCGTCGCCGGATTGAAGAGAGCAATCAGGATGAGCGTCTGGGGATCGAAGGCGTTGATGTCGATCATGGGCCCTTGTCCTCGTTGCGGGCCTGGGACTGGCTCAATCGTTCCTCCTCGTATTGAATGAACCACCCGATCATTTGCCGCCACAGCGCCTCGCATAGATCGGGTGAAACACCCTTTTCGTTCGCCTGCGCCCGCACACGGTCGATCACCTGCTGAATGCGCCAGGGAACAACGGCGCCCTCCGCCGAATTCATTTTCAGCTGCCAGGCTCGATCCACGTAGCCAAAGCGCTCGGAGATGAGATCGACAAGCTCGCGATCGATGCGATCGATTTCATCGCGCACCTGGCTCATGTCGGCGCATTCCCAGGGTCGCTTCGGGTCCATTACTTTCCGCCCTTCGACTTGGATTTGGGGTTAGCACGGACTTTGGCCGCCGATCCAGATGTGCCCGGCGCGCCGGCGGGCTGCGTGCCATGTCCTGCCCACCAGCGCTGCGCGATGGTGATGCGCCCCGCCGCATCCTCGATCACCTGCCCGGCGCGAAACAGCGTCTCTTCGTCGAGCGGTTTGCCGATCAACTGCAGCCCGAGCGGCGTGCCCTGCGCCGATAGCCCCGCCGGCACTGAAATGCCCGGCAGGCCCGCCATGTTGACGGTGACGGTGAAGATGTCCTCCAGATACATCGCGAGCGGATCGCCCGACTTCTCGCCGAATGCGAAGGCGGGCGAGGGCGTCGTTGGCGTCAGGATGACGTCGACCTTACTCCACGCCTCGTCGAAATCGCGCTTGATGAGCGTTCGCACCTTCTGGGCCTTGAGATAGTAGGCATCGTAATAACCCGCTGAGAGCACGTACGTGCCGATCAGAACACGGCGGCGCACTTCCTTGCCGAAGCCTGCTGCGCGCGTCTTGGAATAAAGGTCCACGATATCGCGGCCGGGAACCCGCAGCCCGTAACGCACGCCATCGTAGCGGGCAAGATTTGACGAGCACTCCGCCGGCGCGACGATGTAGTACGCGGGAAGCGCATACTTCGTGTGGGGCAGCGAAATCTCGTGGATGGTGGCGCCCGCCGCCTTCAGCCACGCGATGCCCTGTTGCCAAAGCGCCTCGATTTCGGGCGGCATGCCCTCCACCCGGTACTCTTTCGGCACGCCGACCTTGAGCCCCTTCACGCCTTTGGATACCGCGGCCTCGAAATCGGGAACGGGTGTGTCGATGCTGGTCGAATCCTTGGGATCGAAGCCCGCCATGGCGCCGAGCATGATCGCCGAATCTCGAACCGTCTTGGCGATGGGGCCTGCCTGATCGAGCGAGGATGCGAAGGCGACAATGCCCCAGCGTGAGCAGCGCCCATAGGTCGGCTTGATCCCGACGGTTCCGGTCAGGGCTGCCGGCTGCCGGATCGAGCCGCCGGTGTCGGTTGCCGTGGCGGCAAGGCACAGATCCGCAGCCACCGCCGCGGACGAACCACCCGAAGATCCGCCGGGCACGAGCTTGTCCGACGACAGTTCACCGTTAGACCCTATGCGCCGCCAAGGTGAGACAACAGGCCCGAAGGCGCTCGTCTCGTTGGAGGAGCCCATGGCGAACTCGTCGTTGTTGAGCTTGCCGAGCATCACCGCACCGGCACTCCATAGATTGGTGCCGACGGTCGATTCATAGGGCGGCACGAAGTTGCCGAGGATGCGCGAGCAGGCCGTCGTGCGCACATCCTTGGTGCAGAAAAGATCCTTGTGACCGAGTGGCAGCCCCTCAAGCGGACGGGCCTCGCCTTTGGCGATGCGTGCATCACTCGCCTTGGCCGCAGCCAAAGCGCTCTCAGCCGCGACCAGCACATAGGCATTGAGCGCGCCGTTTCCCGCTTCGATCGCGCTGATGAATGCTTGTGTGATTTCAGCCGAGGTGAAGGTTTTCTTGCGCAGCCCATCTCGGGCCTCAGCGAGCGTCAATCGGGTCAAGTCGGTCAAGTCTGCACGTCCTTTCGCATCACGCCAACGGCGCATCGGCCGGGATTATTACGCCGATGTCCTGCGCGCGCGGTTCTCCAGATAGTTACGGCGGGAATAGTAGAGGCTGATAAGGCCAAAAACGATCGATAGCGGAGCATTGACCTGCTCGGCAATACCGCGCACCTGATCGACGAACGTGGGAATGGGCATCGCCTCGGGTGCCAGGCCCGGTGCGCGTGGCGGCTCCATCTTCGGCACAGCGAGCAGAATGGTGCCGGTCAGAATGAGCAGAATCGCAAGCGTTGCGAAGATCTTGGTCATGGACGATCTCCTTGGGTCAGCTGTAAACGCCGATACTACTCCACCACTTTCGGCACGACGAAGAAATGATCCTCCGCTTGCGGCGCATTGCGTGTGACGTCATCGGCGATCTCGCCGTCAGTCACCACATCCGCGCGCAGCCGTAGAGCAATGGGCACCACCCTGGTCATCGGCTCTACATTCGAGGTGTCGACTTCATCGAGCAGTGCAACCCAGTCGAGAATTCCCGTGAGTTCCTTTTCGAGCCCCTGGGCTTCCTCGTCGCTGATTTCGATGCGCGCCAGACGCGCGATGCGCTGAACGGTCGATTTGTCGACAAGCATGGGGAGCCTCGGATGATGGGCGGATGTGGGCGTCAGTGGATCGGGCCA
>CAZZPH010000297.1:0-3890 GCA_964655725.1 uncultured Hyphomicrobium sp. | reverse complement strand
TATTCACCCCATCAGATTGGGCTGGTCCCGATTCTGATTCGCGCCCCAGCGTTTGCAGGAACGCCAATAGCGCCGACTTCTCCGCCACACTCAATTGAAGCCCACGTACGAGATTTGACGAAAGCGAGGGCCGTTCAATAATCCCACCCGAATAGTGATCGATGACCGCTTCGAGCGAAGGCAGAGAGCCATCGTGCATATATGGCGCGGTATGAGCCACCTCGCGCAGACCTGGCGTCTTGAAAGCCGGGATGCCCGGCGTCCCTCCAGCCGGTAAGGCCCCGCGGCCTGCGTCCTCGCCTGGAAGGCCGATGTCGTGGAACTGATCATCCGTCAGCCGCCACCCTCCATGGCAGGATACGCACCCGGCCTTGCCAGCAAAAATCGAAAAGCCATGCTTCTCCTGCTCTGTCAGGGCTGCGTCGTCGCCCTCCACCCAGCGATCAAAGCGGGTCATCGGGGAAACGAGCGAACGCTGATATTGCGCGAGAGCGGCGAGCACCATGTCCTCTGAAATCCCATTCTGTCCGGGAAAGGCCTCTGCGAAAGCGGTCACGAGGTCGCGATCTTTTTCGAGCCGGGCCAGCACGGTGGAGAAGTCGGCATCGAGTTCCAGGGGCGATGCGAGCGGGCGGCGGGCTTGCTTGTCCAGGCTCGACGCGCGTCCATCCCAGTCGAAGCTGGTGGCCCACGCGAGGTTCCACAGGTGGGGCGTGTTGCGGCTCAATGGACGCCCGTCCAATCCTGTCGCGCGCGCGAGTCCGTCAGTGAAGTTTCGCTCCGGCTGATGACAGGTGGCGCAGGCGCGCCCGCCTGCTCCCGAAAGCCGGGTGTCGCTAAAAAGCCGCTCGCCCAAATCCCGGCGCGCCGCGGCAACCGGTCCTTCCAGTGCGGGGCTGGCCGGAGCCGGCCGGACAAAAATCGACCTCCACATCGCATCTCGGGACGGGGTATCAGCCCATAAGGGTGCTGGCCCAAGTACCAAGAGGCCGGCGAACACGCTGATTCTACGGAAACTAATAGGGGACTGTCTGCGCCGGGTTCGCGCCCCGGTGTCAGGCCGGTGCTGCGCCGTGGTGGCGGCGTTCTCCACCACCGTGTCCTCAGCATCACACCTGGGGATAGCGGGGACAGGATACCGCTGCCCCCCCTTGATCGATGCGAATCTCACTACGACTCACCTCACTCACAGCGCGTCCGCGTACCAGGCGCTTTGAAATCGCGTGTCAGCGTCGCGAAGCCCAAGTCCCACGGCGTCAAACCCGGCGCCAGTCCCGGAACCTGGGCTCCACAGGGGGGTAACATGTTGCTTGATGGTTCGTCACCAGGGCGTCTGCTGCATTTGCCGAGGCTGGCAGCACCACTTCTCAGCGCCTTCTTGTGTGCGGCATGCGCGCAGAACGGAGCCGAGCTTCCGGCCCTCCATCTGGGGGAGAGCCCCGCCTCCTCGCACGTCGAGACCGCCTCTCTGCCACCCGTCACCCGGCCACCGTCCGGACCGGATATCCAGGCCAAACCCGAAGTCGCAGCACTCATCCGCGAGGCACGCGCCCTGCGAACTGCAGGCAAAAAGGCCGAGGCCCTCACCCTGCTCGACAAAGCTCCGCGGGCCGACAAAGATCCCATCCTCATCGGCGAGCGCGGACTGATCGCGCTTGAGTTGGGTCAGACGGACACCGCGGAGCGTCTGCTCGCCAAGGCCCTGAACCCCAAGGCGCCGGACTGGCGGATGCTGTCGGCTTACGGAGCCGCGCTGTCGGCCAACGGCAAGCAGAGCGAAGCCCAGGCCCAATTCGCAAAGGCGCTCACCAACGCGCCCGATCAGCCCTCGATCCTCAATAATCTGGCCCTCAGCTTCGCGCTCGAAGGCCGGCACCAGGAAGCGGAACGCATCCTGAGGCAGGCAGCCGCCAGCACGGCCGCAGAACCGCAAGCCAAGCAGAACCTCGCTCTCATCCTGGGACTGACCGGCAAGGTTGATGAGGCCCGCCAGATTTCCGAACAGGCCTTGCCACCCGATAGCGCCAAGGCCAATGTCGCCTTCTTCGAGCAGATCAGTTCCGGCCGCCCAATGCAGTCCCGTGCTGAACAGCCGGTGGAAGCAACCGCCTTCCGCTCGGCGAGCGCCTCTCGGTCGGACGCCGACAGGCCGATCATGCAGCTCGGAGTTCCAGATTAAGAACGCTCATCCACCGTACCGGTAGCTATGACCGAAGCAGATTGTCGTCGTCGTCGGTCTCGCCCATGGCCGCCTGATAGACCTCAACGGCCGAGTTCGCATTAAGAGCCGCGATCCCCAGCCCGACGATAATGTCTGGCCATATCGACACTGTGGCTGCTGTCACGAGGCCGGCTGCAATGATGGCAGCGTTGGCCGCAACATCGTTGCGTGCCGACAGAAATGCCGCTGTGCTGAGGCTGCCGCCATCCGCGCGGACGCGCGCTAAGAGCAGGGCGCACAGGGCGTTAACCGCGAGCGCGCCAAGCCCTGTCAGGGTCAAGGCGATGGGATCGGGCACGGTCGGCTCGGCGAGTTTTTCCCAAACGGTCAGCAGTGCCGCAATGCCTGGCACCAGCAGCAGCGCCGCAAGCGCGAGTCCAACCACTCTGCGGCGGGCCGCACTCCATCCCAGCGCCACCAGCACGAGCAGATTGACCGTTGTATCCTCGAGAAAGTCGATGCTGTCGGCGAAAAGCGCGACGGAGCCGATGGCCAAGGCGACACCGAACTCAACGAAGAAGTAGGCAAAGTTCAGCAGCGCAACAACGGCTACAGTCCGGCGAAGCGAGAGTTCCCGGCCGCGCGTCGATGATGGATCTGTCATTGATGGGGCATTGTGGCGATGGGGACTTTGAGTTGCGCCAGGCGTGTCGCGCTAACGGGGCCGCCGGGGCCAGTCGTCAGCAGCCAGCAGTCCTTCCTATATATTTCCCAGCAAGGCACAACGGCCGTCAAGAGGAGCCAGATCTCTCCCCAAGGCCCGTCATCTCCACTCGCAGACAGATCAGCGTACCGCGCGCCTCCCAGGCCACTATTGGGTAGCGCCACTCGGGGCCATGCTGGAGGGTGCAAAACCCGAATCGCCGCCGCCACCGCCTCCGCCCGATTTGTTGCCCGAGCCCGCATAGCTTTCCCATGCCTTCCCGCGACGTTCGGACGAGCGCGGCGTCTCTTCTTGCGCGACCTGAAGATCACGCGAGTTGGCGACTGTCAGAGCCAGATTGCGTTGCGTGGTGCAGCCGAAGTCATTGTAGGGCAGCCGCTCACGGTTTTCACCCAGATCGCTCGACCAGTTCCGGCACTCCGGAGGGACGGCGACAGGCCGTTCGTAAGCGAGGCGAACAGATGGCCCGTATTTCGAACCGCCGTGCTGCCGGGCAATCTGCACGGCATCGGGGTCTATCCCAGCCTCGCGCACAATCTTCTCCACATCGCGCACCGACCGGGACGAGGCGAGATGCCCGCCCGCAGATCCCGGTGCGGCGATGCGCAGCCGGCCGCTACCTTCCTTCTTGTAGCGATCGACAAATCGCCACACGTCGACCTGCTGGCTCTGGCTCAGGCCAGCCCCGCCCGCAGGAATCTCGACAAACAGCGCTTCGGTGTGCCCCATATATCCGATCGCGTGGCGCTTCGTGGGCTCGCTGAGTTCAACGGCGGTATAATCATCGAGCCGGCTGCAGCCTGCAAAACCCGCAGCAACAGCAGCGATCAAACAGAGGCGGGCGAAAGACCTGCCTGACCCACTGGGTTCGTTTGGGATCATGACGCGCTCGCTCATCCCTTAACTCCCGGGTATTCGATGATGTAACCGTAGTCGCCGCGATAACGGTGATTGGCTGGATCCCCGCCGGTGCCGTAGACGCGGTTGATGTTTCCGAAGAACAGT
>CAZZPH010000296.1:0-3933 GCA_964655725.1 uncultured Hyphomicrobium sp. | reverse complement strand
GTGTGCGGGCCAGCCAGGAGGCAGGCTTGGGATCGGGCGCCAGTAACTCGCTGCGCCAGGCAGATATGGTCTGCGGCCGCTGATCGATATTGAGTGTGAGTGCGCGATCGATCGCCTTGAGGAATCCGGCACGGTAAGCACCGATCGCCGCTTCGCGTGCTGGGCCTAGTTCGTCCTTGACCATGCGGGAGGGAGCATCGGGCGGCCGCTTGCCGGTGACGAGATGATAGAGCGTGGCGCCCAGTGCATAAATATCGGTCCAGGGGCCTTGCTGCTTTCCCGTTTCCGCATACTGCTCGTAGGGGCTGTAGCCGGGTTTGACGAGGGCCGAGACGGTCTTGGAATGAGCTGCGATTTCGCCGCGCGCCGAACCGAAATCGATGAGGACGGGGGCGCCGTCCTTGCGGATGATGATGTTGTCGGGTGCGATGTCGCGATGCAGGAAGTCGGCCGCGTGGATAACCTCCAGGGCCTCAAGGAGCGGGCCGATGATGGCGTCGAGTTCTTTTTGACGCGGCGCGCGGCCAAGCCCCTTGATCCAGGATTTGAGACTTTGGCCCTGCTCGAATTGAAGGACCATATAGGCGGTCTTGTTGGCGCGGAAATAGCGATAGACCCGCACGATGTTGGGATGATCGAAACGAGCGAGCGTCTGAGCCTCGTCGATGAAGCGGTCAAGGCCCCAGGCGTAGTCTCCCGCCGAGTTCTCCGAGCGGGGGACGGCCTCGAAGGCTTCGTTGCGGACAGCGAAGTCGGCAGGGAAGTATTCTTTGATTGTGACGTCCCGCGCGAGCGCCAGTTCCTCGGCCAGATACGTGACACCAAACCCGCCCGCGCCCAGCACGCGCGAGATGCGGTAGTCACCGACGAGCTCCGTTCCGCTCTTCAGGCCGATCAGGTTGCTCATGAGCGCCGGTCATGTCCCCGGAATACAAGTTTGAGCCAACGCGGCAAACAGGAGGGTGCACTCCAACTCTAACGGCCCCTGTCGGGCGGCCGGCCCAGTTGGAATACTGATTCGCCACCTGCGCCCGTGAAGGCAGCCATGCAGCAGGAATGTGGCAACTGAGCGGGCAATGCTCGACTTATGAAGAAATCATCGGAGTGTCCATTTGGTGCCACGTTGCTGCCCCACCTTCATCCCACATATGATTCAGGCTTCCGGGCGGGTTTTCTGTTCGGGCGCGAGACGTCCAGGTGTGATGACATCGGCCTCTTGCGAGGCGGTAGAACGGCAACGTCGCTATCGTTTTGGCCGTGAAGTCATTTCGCCGTGATGTTTGCTCCCCTTGCTGATCCCACCCAAGCGCGTCTGCGACCCCGCCAATGTCCGAAGCGCCCAAGTCCACCGGGCCAACGTCATCGGGCCAACGTCAACAGGCCACTGTCGACCGGCAAATGTCGACGGGCCCTTCAGGAGAGCCAAGTCATGTCCAGTGCCGATACCGGAGCGCAAGGTGCCCGCAGCAGTTTCATCGGCTCATTGAAGGACGCCTTGGCTGCCGCGAGCCGCGACGACACAGGTGCCGCGATGGCATCTCTGGCGCGTGGAGCGACGCCTGTCCCCCCACCTGTCCCCGAGGCTGCCGCGCTTCCTCCCGCGGGCGACCAGAAGGACGCATCCCCCCCGGCCAGTCCCAGTGCCGCCGATGCCGCGCGCGAGGCGCGGGGAGCGTCGGGTTCGCTGGAGGATTGGCAACTCGACGCGGATCGCCCGCCCACCACACGGGTCATCCGCGGCACCGCGGCCAAGCCGGTCGATGAGCCGGCCAAGACCTCACTCGTGCGTGGCAAGATGCAGGTGAAGCGGGGAGGCTTCGAGCAGGATCCGGTCGTTGCCTGGCTGGTTGTTGTCGGCGGTCCGGGCATCGGGCAATACCGGCCGGTGTTCGAGGGCAACAATACGGTTGGCCGCGCGAACACCAACCGTGTCGCCATTGATTTTGGCGACGATGCCATTTCGAGCGAGGAACAGGCCTACATCCGCTACGACAGCTCCGACCGCTCCTTCCTGTTCGTTCCCAACCTTGCTAAGACGAACGTCGTCTCCGTCAACGACCGGCGGCCCACGTCGGCGGTCGAGCTGCAGGCCATGGACGTCATTACGATGGGGCGGACGCAATTGGTGTTCGTGCCGTTCTGCGGGCCGGAATTCGACTGGTCGGCGTTGGCTGAAGGTTGACGGGCTCGCGTGGGGCCGGGTGTGTGACGGTTTGCGGAGTTTGGTTTTCATCTGATGATCGCATTCGATCGGGCAAGCTGCTCAACCCAAGGTGCAAGACCCTACCAGGAGGACAGCGCGCTGCTTTGGCCAGCCGACGGCATTGCGCGCGCGCATAGCCCCGGGTGCAGTCAGAATGGCGAGCTTGTTGCCATCCTCGCCGATGGCATGGGGGGGCATGCAGGTGGGGCACTTGCAAGCCGCGTGGTCTGCGAGACATTTGCCGACGCCTTGGCCCAGGCGGAGGGGGCTCCGCGCGAACGCCTCATCGCCGCCTTGACAGCCGCCAACGCCGCTCTTGCCGATAAGGTCGAGGAAGACCCGGCGTTGTCGGGTATGGGGTCGACGCTGGTGGGCGTGCTCTTTTCGGCGGATGGTGCTCAATGGGTGAGTGTCGGCGACAGTCCCTTGCTGCTGTACCGGCGGGGCGAGATTGCGCTTTTGAACGAAGACCACTCGCTCGCGCCCGAGCTCGACAGGCTCGCTGCGGCGGGCAAAATCAGCATTGAGGAAGCGCGCCGCGATCCGCGCCGGCACATGCTGCGCTCGGCCGTGACGGGCGAGCCTATCGACCTCGTCGATGTGTCGAAGCGTCCCTTGACGATGGAGCCTGGCGACTATGTGATCCTCGCCAGCGATGGCCTGCAGACGCTGGATCCCAGTGAAGTGGAACGGATCATCTCCGCCTATGCCTCGGACGGAGCGAAAGCGGTTTCCGAGGCGCTCATCCGCGCGGTCGAGTCGGTGCGCGATCCCCATCAGGACAACGCGACTGTCGTGGCTGTGCGCATTCTGGACAGCGGCTGACCCCCATCATGCCGTGCACGCAGCGCTTGGTGTAGCGGTTCTGACATTTGGTCCCCGCCGGGGCTGGACGCGTCACCAAAAGTCAGAGCCAAAAGCTTACTCGAGTGGGATATTGGGGTCAGACCCCGTTCGAACTCTTTGATCTGGATCACCGCGCTTTCAGTGCAACTCGCGTGAAATGGCACCTGTCCGATCAACGACTGTGGCGATTTGGGGGTGAGAGCATGGATGATCATTTCTGGCCGAGTGTCTATCCCGGGTTGATAGTGGGCGGCCTCGTCGGGCTGGCAGCGGGCGGGATACTTGCAGCGGTCATCGGTGGGCTGGGCGGTCTCGCCGGGGCATTCGCAGCCTATTATGCCGTAACGTTTTTTGGTGTGCCGCAGGGAATCATTGCGCTGGCGGCGATCATTCTGGGTTCGGCTGCGGGAGCAAAGCTGGTGATTGTCCTGTGCACCCGCCTCGGGCTTTCGCTGGCGCGCGGAACGGCACGTCCTTAGCGTTCACAGCCCTCAGAGCAGATGCTGTCTGAGCCCGGTCTAGAACTGAGCGTAACGGACGCTCCAGTCAGAGTGGCCGTGTGGCTCTCTCCAGCCAGGTTCTGACAGGGCTGTCGAGGTGTGGGCCAATTTCTGCGCTGACACGCGCATGATAATCATCGAGCCATGAACGCTCCTCGCGGGTCAGCATGTCACGGACGATTAGCCGGCGATCGATGGGGGCCAGCGTGAGCGTCTCAAAGCCCAGCATGGGGCGTTGCCCACCTTCGGGCACTGCGGGCTTCGTGACCAGGACGAGGTTCTCGATGCGGATGCCGTAGTGCCCGGCCTTGTAGTAGCCCGGCTCGTTGGAGACGATCATTCCAGGTTCGAGTGCGATTTGGCCGGTGCGTGATATCGACTGGG
>CAZZPH010000295.1:0-3941 GCA_964655725.1 uncultured Hyphomicrobium sp. | reverse complement strand
AGGTTGTCGTTGAGCGCGGACAGGAACTGGCACCAGAAAAGTCCGGCGAAGCGGCCGGCTGTCATCAGGGAGGCGAGCATGGGGGGCTCCAGGAGAATGTCGAAGATCGAATGTTGACAGAGGTGACGAGGAGGTCAGCTGGGTGCGCAGGTCATAGTTCGCGCGCCAAACTGAGATGATGTTGCGAAATATGTGACCGATCTTGGTTAATCAGTCTTGGCAGTGCGCCGTTGCGGGCCGTGATGGAGGGGGGCGTGATGGCGGCCGGCCACGCCAGCCACTGGGGTGGCCGGCCGGGTCTGCCGACCGCGGCGATATCTGGCTCAAGACTTCCCGCGCACCGTGCCGCCAGCCCCAGCAGTCTGTCTGAGACCCATGTCAGCAGTGTCATCGAACACCCTCCATATGCCAAAGTAAACACCGTTCAGTTTCTCTATCATGCATACTTTTGAACTATGTTCAATATGTGGCGTGGAGCGTCCTGCCGTATGGTTGATGAATGTTTGACACGGCCTGCGCGCGGTATGGGGTGACGGTCGGCGCGCAGTGGGGTCTGCGCGCGCCGCAACGGCGTAAGATCGGGCACGAGGACAACGAGGCGGCGAGCGCCCCCGCCGGGTGCTGGCAGCGCACCGATCGTTCTGCGGAGTTATGAGGCCTGAACGGGGCGCCTCGATGGATCCCGGACTTACTTGCTCGCCGTCATCACCGGCGAGCGGCGCATCAATTCATCGATGCGAGCGCGTTCCTTCTGGAACTCAGCCAGATCCTTCCCTGTCAGCTTGCGCTCGCGGGGAACCTGGATCGACAACGGATCGACAAACCGCGTGTTGACGAGAACTTCGTAATGCAGATGTGGACCCGAGGAGAGGCCCGTTGAGCCGACGTACCCGATCACCTGTCCCTGCCGGACCTTCACTCCCGGCTCCACGCCGGGTGCAATCCGCGACATGTGCCCATAGGCGGTCTGGTAGCCGTTTGCATGACGGATGCGGACATAATTGCCGTAAGCGCTTTTGCGGCCTGCTTCCTCGATTGTGCCGTTGCCGGCCGCAAGGATAGGTGTGCCGGTGGGCGCTGCCCAGTCGATGCCCGTATGCATCTTGCGTACGCCGAGCAGCGGATGGAAGCGAACGCCAAAGCCGGACGTCAGGCGAAGCTCATCACCACGTATCGGCTTTCTGAGAAGGAACTTGCGCGAGTTGTTGCCGTCAGCGTCGTAGTAGTCGACGCTGCCGTCAGCTGCGCGGAAGCGGTAATAGCGCGAAGTATCGCCACCCGTCGTCAGCGAGGTGAACAGAAGCTCTCCTGGCGGGCCGTCCAAGCCGCCCTCGTGCCGCAGATCGAAAAAGAACTCTGCAGTGTCATCGGCGCGCAGGCGGCGGCGGAAGTCAGTCTCGTAGGCGTGCACCTTCAGGACCTGCTGGATGGTCTCCGTTGTAAGCTGTTGCACGAGGCTCGCATGATAGAGGCTCGCATAAAGGCTCGCGTTTGCTCCGCGCTCCTGACCGCCCAACGCAGCACGTATCGCTGAGGGCTGCTCGACCGGGTCCGCACTCGCGACAAACTCACCTGCGGGGCTGAGGCGTACTGTCAGGCGATGAGAGTGCCCACCGCCGTAAACACTGAAGCTGACAGGCTCCAGCTTGCCGGGATCGGTCAGTGAGGGGACGAGCGCCACATGCACTTCGTCGCCGGCTTCCAGGCCATTGTCTGGCAGGATCGACTTGGCGGGCTCGATCATCTCGCGCGCCTGCCACACGTCCGCTCCCTGCGCGGTCAGAATCCTCGTCAAAGTATCGGATGACTTGACCTTGATGACGCGGACCTCCTGGCTTTCCAGGTCGTCGGCGATGTCCTGGTCTTCTGCAGTCTTTGCCAGCACGGTCGTGTTGGGCAACTGGCTCTCTGCGAAGTCTCCATCGCCCGAGAAATTGCCCGGACCGCGGACAGGACCGCCGATCTCGTCTTGACTGCCTGGCAGGCTAAGTGCGCCGGCCGTCGAGTCCTCCCCTGCTCTGGCGACGAGTTCTTCGACCTCCGCAGCATCGAGTTCCTGGCCGTCTTCGCCGGGCAGGAAGCCTCCCAGGAGTTCCACGACATGAACCGAAACGTCACTGCGCGCTTGTGCGGATTGTTCAGCGCCGTCTTGACCGACCGGCTTCACATCCGCGAACAGCTTTACCGGATTGAACGTTGGAATGACATCGGCGTAGGCCTGCGGAACAGGGGCAAGGCGCGCAAGAATGCGCACGTAGGGTTTAGCGTAAATATACTCGCGGCCATTGCGGCGCTGTTTGAGTGTTTCGTGGATGACGAACCGCGTTGACATCGCTCCGGTTGTCATTTGCAGCCGATCGGTTTTCGCGACAGCCCATTTCAGTCCGTCGTCTGGCCGCGAGGGCTCTGGCATCGGGACGAGTTCGGTGTCTTTGCGGATGCGGTCCAGCGTTGGAATGAACCCGTCGGCACTGTCGCGCGGGTCGGCGGCTCCATAGATCACGACGACGATCGCCAGCGCGCCGACGACGGCGGCAAGGCAGGTGCTGATCATCCAACGGAATCGACCACCATGGCGCGTGTCGGCGTGGTCAGTCGCATAGATATCCGCCCGCGCGCCTTTCGAGCGGGCGCCCCGATACAGATGGGGCAGCCCTTGGGCGTGTTCGTAGCGATGTCCGCGCTGCGGCGGCATCGTGCGAAGCGGAAGGCGTCCTGGATATGTTTGACGCTGCGCCAAGTCTGTGGACCCCTCCCGTCCCCAATTCCCCATCCGGCAGTCGCAGTCTCAGCTACCGCGGTTCCGAATGCGACCTTTCTCTAGTGATGCCGCGATCACATGCAGCCGACCCAATCCGGCCTGAAGCCACGAGCCTGGGACCACGCGCGTGCTCCCCGGCTCAGGTAAGGTTGGCGGAAAACGCAACCAGCGGTAATGGCGAACACATCCCCCGGTCCGCGGACTGTCGGCCGAAGCCCCCTGCGCGTCAACCGACTTGTGCTGAAATGTCTGGCACTTTTGTGGCCGCGCCGGCTGCCACCTCCCTGCGAAACGGCGGTGGCCAACTGCAATAGCCTACGGGGGGCTGTTCGCGCGTTTGCGGCATTGCAACATAGCGTTCGGCCATCCATATCAGATTGACGATCGAGTTGCGCGCCAAGGGCGGCGGGCTTTCCAAGCTAGAATCATGAAAACGCTATATTTCTTCCTTTCGTGACGGCCCTAAGAAGTTTTTTAATCTTGGTTGTTGACACGCGGCTCAGATTTGTGTTTATTGGTTCCTTGTCGGGGCACGATAGTGCTTCGCCGCCCGCGACGGGCATCGCTCTTCTCGAAACCTCGGTTCTCTGCCGGGTCACCCCGGAGGGAGCTCTGTTGTCTCGAAAGTCGTTCCAACAGGATCGGCTCGGGCTTCCGTCGGTGGGTTTTGTTCTTTGACAATTGAATTTGGAAGAAAGAGAAACGCAGGCGGCGGAGTCCTGGCGAGATCGTGTGCCTTCGGGCGTGCGATCGCAAGAAACTCTGGCGATATCTGCGTTTCAGCCATCACCAGGCGTTTGTCCGGCAACGGATGGACGTCTTGTGTGAAGGTGCCCGTTACGCAGTAATATCCTTGGAGATACCTCCAAGCCGACCAGAAATCGAACTTTCAATCTGAGAGTTTGATCCTGGCTCAGAACGAACGCTGGCGGCAGGCCTAACACATGCAAGTCGAACGCTCCGCAAGGAGAGTGGCAGACGGGTGAGTAACACGTGGGAATCTTCCTATCGGTACGGAATAGCTCAGGGAAACTTGAGGTAATACCGCATACGCCCTTCGGGGGAAAGATTTATCGCCGATAGATGAGCCCGCGTCTGATTAGCTAGTTGGTGGGGTAATGGCCCACCAAGGCGACGATCAGTAGCTGGTCTGAGAGGATGATCAGCCACACTGGGACTG
>CAZZPH010000294.1:0-3972 GCA_964655725.1 uncultured Hyphomicrobium sp. | reverse complement strand
TTCTGCGACACCCCTGCGGCCCAACCAGCCTTGCCGCTCGAACACGACTCATTGAAGAGTTGCCCCACGCGTGGATTCGCCTATTGGGGGTTGCCGATATGAAGGCCCAGGACACTGGACCGCTGCTCAGCACGATTTTCGTCGACTACGACAATATCTATCTGTCGTTGAAACGAAAAAACGAAGAGGCCGCCCGGCGCTTCGCGAAGGATGCGGCCGCCTGGCTGCGCGAGATCGAGAGCGGCCGGCTGATTACGCCCACCAACGGATTCACGACGGCCTTACCACGCCGCATCGTCATGAACCGGTGTTATGGCAACCCCGTGCCGCGACGCAATGCGTCCGACAACTCGACTGACATGAACTCCTTTCCCTTCGTCCGCCATCATTTCCTGCGCGCGGGTGTGGAAGCGGTGGACTGTCCGCCGCTGACGTCGCAGCTCAAGAACTCCGCCGACATCCGCATGGTGATGGACGTGCGCGACCTCATCGGCCACGACACCTATTTCGACGAGTTCATCATCCTATCGGGAGATGCGGATTTCACGCCACTTCTGCACCGCCTGCGCGCCCACGCGCGACGGACCGTCGTGTTCGCAAATGACCACACGGCAGCACCCTACACCGCCATCGCCGATGGTGAGATTCGCGAGAGCGACCTGATTGCCACCCTGCTTGCAGGCCGCGCCGCCAGCACGCCCGAAGCGAATGACACGCCCGAAACGTCGCCCATCCCGCAACCTGCGGCCGCCACGTCGGCCACGTCGGCAACGGCCCAGATTGAAGCCGTGCGCCGTGAAATTCTCGCCGAAGTCGTCGGCTGGGTTCGCAGCGCCGGACAGCCCGTTCCGATGGAAGCTCTCGCCGATCGCGCCGTGCGTGTCCTGGGTCACGACCGGACTGTCGGGACCGGATGGGGCGGCGCCGGCAGCTTCAGCAACCTGCTGACCCGCGGGCTCCCGCCCGAGATCCGTCTCACCGAGCAGCCTCCTTATTTTGTCTTTGAGTCAACCCGCGGCGCCGTTGCAACGTCTGCCTCAGACTCACGTGCTCCCCGGGCAACTGCACCGCCGAGCGCGCCGGCACGCCAGGACCTAGGCTTGCCCGATCCCGCGCTGCGCCCTGCCAGAACGGAACCTCGCGCGCGCTATCAAACAGGCACGCACACTCCGGCAACGGCCCCTGCCCCATCTCACGCCGCGCAGGCGGACTATGGCGCTGCCAGTTATGGCGCCGCGCAAGCCACGATTACGCCCAACCCGGCACAAAAGCCGATCGTGCGCACGGAATCGGCGGCCACCATTCAGCAGTCCATCACGCGCATCCACGACGCCTGCCAGGCGCCACCGCTGGCGCCGCCGGAATACCGCGCACTGTTCGACGTCATGGCTAAGGAAATCAACACCAACGGCCTCACGGGCGCCCAGACGCTCACCAACATCGCGCAGCGCGCCGCAGAACTAGGCGTGGAGCTGAAGCGCGACGACGTGCGCTTCGTCCTGGAAGTCGTGAGCGAGACCGACCCCTGGTTCGAGCAGGGCGCCTCGCCCAATCTGTTTGCGAGCCGGTTCCGCAATTTCGTGATCGCCCGTTGCCGTGGACAGGGCCTGCAACTCTCCTCCGAAGAGCTGGATCTCATCGACGCCTGGTTTGGCGGATCGCCCGTGGCCCAGCGCGCACCGATTGCCCAATCGCAGTCGCAAGGCGCGCCCCTTGCCGGATACGCCGGCCGGCCTGCGCTGCCTGCCAGCCCGGGGCCGGCGGCCGCTGGACCGTCAGCCGGCGGCGATCGCTGGTGGAGTGGCGACGAGGGTCGCCAGCAGGGCGGGCCGCACACCGACGACGAGATGCCCCTGATCGTCCGCAACCGCCTGCGCGGGTAGGTCATCCGCGCACCCAAGCCTCATGCCCGGCGTCCCGGCTGCGTGTTGATCATCTGGAGATAAGGTCGGGTCCGGCTCCCAATCGCATCAGCGCTCGACCATCAGGCGTTTCGGGGATTCCAACAGGTTCGCCTCGGCAAGCCACGATGCCAAATCCTGCAATGCCCGGCGCGATTGGGCGCGCTTTTTTGCCAGTCCGCGCTCCGGGCCTTTGAGCTTGCGTCCGTCCGCGCTGACAGCCGGGGGATCAGCAAGCGGCGGCAACAGTCCATAATTGATGTTCATCGGCTGGAAGGACCGCGGCCGCGCAATCGCGTCCGTTCCGTCCTGACCCTCCTCCACGATGTGCCCGCCGGTGATGTGATCGAGCAGGGCCCCCAGCGCCGTGGTCGGCGGCGGTGAGGGTGCATCGTGGCCGAGCCGCTCAGCGGCCGCGAACCGGCCGGCCAACAGCCCGATCGCCGCGCTCTCGACGTAACCCTCAACGCCCGTGATCTGTCCCGCAAAGCGCAGCCGTGGCATCGCCTTGAGGCGCAACGCCCGATCGAGCACCCGGGGGGAATTGATGTAGGTGTTGCGGTGCAGGCCGCCGAGACGGGCAAACTCGGCATGCTGCAATCCCGGGATCATCCGAAACACGCGCACCTGTTCGGCGTGACGCATCTTGGTCTGAAAGCCGACCATGTTCCACAGCGTGCCAAGGGCATTGTCCTGACGCAATTGAACCACGGCATGGGGCCAGCGACCCGTGCGCGGATCGTCCAGGCCAACCGGCTTCATGGGGCCGAAGCGCAAGGTCTCGCGCCCACGCTCGGCCATCACCTCCACCGGCAGACATCCATCGAAGTAGGGCGTGTTCGATTCCCAGTCCTTGAATACGGTCTTCTCGGCCGCCAGCAGCGCGTCGATGAAAGCCTCGTATTGCTCGCGCGTCATGGGGCAGTTCAAATAGTCAGCACCCGTGCCCGCCGGACCGGTCTTGCCGTAGCGCGATGCCCGCCAGGCAATCGACGTATCGATGCTGTCGAAATGGATGACGGGTGCAATGGCATCGAAGAAGGCAAGCTCTTCCTGTCCCGTCAGCGCGGCAATCGCTTCGCTGAGAGGCGGCGAGGTCAGGGGGCCTGTTGCGACGATGACGCTGTCCCAGCCGTCCGGGGGAAGGCCAGCGATTTCCGCCCGCTCGATCTTGACCAGCGGATGGGCTTCGAGCTGATGCGTGACATGAGCAGAGAAGGCGTCGCGATCAACCGCGAGCGCGCCGCCCGCCGGGAGCTTGGTGGCATCTCCCGCCTCCATCACCAGCGATCCGGCGCGGCGCATCTCTTCATGCAGCAATCCGACGGCGTTGGTTTCCCATTCGTCGGAGCGGAACGAATTGGAGCAGACGAGTTCGGCGAGACCCTGCGTTTTGTGCGCGTCCGTCATGCGCACAGGCCGCATCTCATGCAGGATGACGGGCACGCCCTGGCGGACAATCTGCCATGCGGCCTCCGCGCCTGCGAGCCCGCCGCCAACGACGTGGACAGGTGGAATGTTTGTCATGCGGCGAGGCTATCCCATGTGCGGCAGGCCGGGTCAATTCGTGAGCGGGCGTTAGGGAACAATCGGTCCTGGCAACCGTTTTCCCGACGAACCGTATGGTGAGAGTTGCCGGGCCTGATCAGCGCAGGAGCTGCCACGATGGACACTCAACGTGAGCCCAATCGTCCCACGGCCCCGTCGAGCGATCTGCGGTCCGGGTTGGAGCCGGCCGTTCACGCCCGCATCTCAGGGCGCCGATCAGGCCGCAGCGAAAGCCCACGCGCAGCCAATTGCGCGAGCGGCGAACCGTTTCTCGCAGGGACCAGCGCACCATGCGAGCCCGCGCATGAGTGCGGCGGCATCGAACGGTTTCCGGTGCCGCACATGTTTTCGGCCTGAACATTTTTCCTGAACATTTTGCCTGACCACTTCGCCTGAAATTCGTCTCTCGAGCTGCAGGCTGCGAGGCGCGCAGCCGCGTCCGTCAGACACGGCCATGCTGGGCCTGATCACCCCGCCCTGACTGTTCGACGTAACGTGCGGGACAGCCAGGATCGCGCCCGCC
>CAZZPH010000293.1:0-4007 GCA_964655725.1 uncultured Hyphomicrobium sp. | reverse complement strand
ATGGCGCGGAACATCTTCTTTGGTGGGTCGTTATTTTTCTTTGCAATTTTCCTCGGTCTGACCGCCCACAGCCATTGGTACATCGTCACCAAGTCAACCGCGTCGATGCCGCTGACCGACTCGGTGGCGCAGGGTAAGCGGGTGTGGGAAGTCAACGCCTGCATCAACTGTCACACTCTCCATGGCGAGGGCGCCTATTACGCGCCCGAGGTCGGAAACGTCATGACCCGGTGGGGCGTGATCGATGATCCCGAGGCCGCATTCCAGATGCTGAAGGGCTGGATAGAGGCTCAGCCGACGAACATTGCCGGCCGCCGTCAGATGCCGCGCTTCCAGCTGACGGACGAGCAGATCCGCGACCTTTCCAACTTCCTCATCTGGGCTGACAAGATCGACACCAAGGGCTGGCCGCCGAACGATGCGGGCTGAGTTCGCCACCAGGAGACTGACGCAATGAAATACGAAAGCCAAAAAATCGCCTATGCCTACTTCCTGGCTGCGATGCTCCTCTTCATCGTCCAGGTTTCAGGCGGACTTCTCGCGGGCTGGGTTTACGTGTCGCCGAACACGCTGTCGGATGTCCTGCCGTTCAATATCATCCGGATGTTGCACACGAATTCTCTGATTGTCTGGCTGCTTCTGGGCTTTTTTGGCGCGGCCTACTTTCTCATCCCCGAGGAGGCCGAGCGCGAAATTCATTCGCCGCAACTGGCCTACATTCAGCTCGCAATCCTGGTTCTTGGAACTTTGGGCGTCGTCGTCACGTACGTGTTCGACCTGTTCCACGGGAACTTCTTGCTGGGAAAGGATGGACGCGAGTTTCTCGAGCAGCCGATCTGGGTGAAGGTGGGGATTGTCGTAGCGGCCCTGATCTTCCTCTACAATGTCACGATGACATTCCTGGGAGGCCGGAAAACGGCGATCTCCACCGTTCTTCTGATCGGACTGTGGGGCATTGCGATCTTCTTCCTGTTTGCCTTCTACAACCCCCACAACCTCAGCCTGGACAAGATGTACTGGTGGTACGTGGTCCATCTGTGGGTCGAGGGCGTGTGGGAACTCGTGATGGCCTCGATCCTGGCCTACCTGATGCTGAAGCTGACGGGTGTCGATCGCGAGGTGGTTGAGAAGTGGCTCTACGTGATCGTTGGAACGTCGCTGTTCACCGGCGTTCTCGGCACGGGGCACCATTATTACTGGATCGGCACGCCCGCCTACTGGCAGTGGATCGGCTCCATCTTTTCCAGTCTGGAAGTGATCCCGTTCTTCCTAATGATGGTGTTCAGTTTCGTGATGGTGTGGAAGGGTAAGCGGGACCATCCCAATAAGGCTGCTCTGCTGTGGGCGCTTGGTTGCACGACGCTCGCATTCTTCGGTGCCGGTGTGTGGGGCTTCATGCACACGCTGCACGGCATCAACTACTACACGCACGGCACCCAGATCACCGCAGCGCATGGGCACCTCGCGTTCTTTGGAGCCTATGTCTCGCTCAATCTGGCAATCTTCACTTATGCATTTCCGATGCTGAAGAACCGTGATCCCTACAACCAGGTGCTCAACATGACGAGCTTCTGGCTGATGGCGGGCGGCATGTCGTTCATGACCTTCGTGCTGACATTTGCCGGCGTCGTGCAGACGCATCTCCAGCGCGTGCTCGGGCAGAACTTCATGGAAGTTCAGGACCAACTTGAACTGTTCTACTGGATGCGATTCGGATCGGGCGTGGCCGTGGTGATCGGCGCTATCCTGTTCGTCTACGCCACGCTTGTTCCGCGGCGGGAAATCATCAAGAGTGGCGATAGGATCGCCGTGAGCCCCGCGGAGTAGATCCATGCAAGTTGCGCAAGACGTGACGGGGGCCGCAGCCCCCTTCTACCTCCCCCAAGGCGATGAGCGCGAGATTTTCAACTCCGCGTATCGCAACAGGATGCCCCTTCTCCTCAAAGGGCCGACGGGATGCGGCAAGACGCGGTTCGTCGCCCACATGGCCGCGACGCTCGGGCGTCCCCTCTATACGGTCGCCTGCCACGATGACCTGTCGGCCGCTGACCTGATAGGACGGTATCTGCTGAAGGGGGGCGAGAGCGAATGGGTGGATGGACCGCTGACACGGGCCGTCCGCGAAGGTGCCATCTGCTATCTCGACGAGGTGGTCGAGGCCCGCAAGGATGTCACGGTGGTCCTCCATCCCCTCACCGACGACCGGCGCATTCTGCCGATCGAGCGGACGGGTGAAGTCCTGGAGGCGGGGCCAAGTTTCATGCTAGTGGCCTCCTACAACCCCGGCTACCAGAACGTCTTGAAGACCCTGAAGCCCTCGACGCGGCAACGCTTCCTGGCGATTGAGTTCGATTTCCCCCCGCCCGAGTGTGAGACTGAGATCGTCGCAAGTGAAAGCGGACTTGCGAAAGAGAAGGTCGCTGTTCTTGTTCGGCTTGCCGGCAAGTTGCGCGCTCTGAAGGGTCAGGACATCGAAGAAGGCGTGTCGACCCGGCTGCTGGTCTACTGCGCAACGCTGATCCGTGACGGCATGCCGGTGGATCACGCCGTGCGCGCCGCACTGATCGAGCCTTTGAGCGATGATGCGGACGTCAAGCAGGGACTTTTAGATCTTGTCACGGCCGTTTACGGCTGAGGATCGGCGGGCCTCATGAGGACCCTTGAGTTCGAGCCGTGGGAGCCAGAGGAGAGCATCGGCAAGCTCTGGCACGCCTATGCCAGCGCGCTTGATGCACCTGAGGAGTTTGAAGACGCGGCGGTGACACTGGATGAAGTCCGGGCGCGTCTGGGCATTCTCTTTCGTGGGCTGGGTGGCGGCCGGGACGTCGAGTTCAAGACGGCAACCGTCGAGGAGTCCGCCCACCGGCTGACGTGGAGGCGCTCACTGGGGCAGGCATCCGAGCGGATCTTCCGGCCAAGTTTCGACGGTGAGGCCGTCCGTCTTCCCGATCGGATCGGTGTGTTTCCAGCAAGGGAAGCCAATATCGCGCTCTATATCTGGCTGGCGGCGGCTATGGCGTTGGCAAAGCGTCCCCGATCCGATTCCGATCCCCTGCAGCGGGATCTGCGCGCGCTGCAAGCGGCCCAGGCGATGACCCGGTCGGTGCTGTCTGAATGTCCGGGACTGCGCCGTATTCATCATGCCCTTGTCCTGGAAACTCGCCAGCAGCGCCCGGAGCGTCAATTGCCGCGCGCCGAGGCCGCCGTGGAAGCGGCAATTCTCCATCTCCTCGGGGATGCCCCGCCTGAGGACCCGCTCGCCCGGGCGATGTGTGCCAGTGTGCGCAGCGAGGCGTCGGATCTGTCGGAGTATTCCGCGCCGCGCGGCTATTGCCCCTTCATGCCGGTGGTGTTGTGGCCGGACCTGCGGCCGCTATCACAGCGTATCAGGGCGCAGGCGGAGGACGATCCTCAGCAGGGGGACGGCGCGAGTCCGCAGGAGCATCAAAAGACGATCCGCGCGGCCCGCAAGGCATCGGATCAGGCCGCGCGCAAGGACAGCATCATCCTGTACAAGTTCGAATCGATCCTCTCCTGGGCGGAGCTGCTCAACCTCAACCGCCGCGTCGATGACGACGACGAGGACACCGCCAAGAAGGCCGCCGACGATTTGGATGAGATCGGCATCGCGCGCGTGCCGCAGAAGGCGCGAACCCGGCTCAGGCTGCACCTCGATATGTCGCCCGAAGAGACGGACTTCGAGCAGTTGTCGGGCAAGCATCTCTATCCCGAGTGGGATCACCGCACCAGGAGCTACCTTCCCGCGTACTGCCGCATTCTGGCGGGGCCGGCCGCGCGCGACGAGGAGGTCACGGCAGACCTCGCGTCACCTGCCACACGACGGCGCATCCGCAGCGTGCGCCGCCAGTTCGAGGCCTTGAGGCCGAAGCGTGTGCAGTTGACACGCCAGATCGACGGCGACGAGATCGACTTCGAGGCCGCGGTCGAGGCGCGCGTCGAACTTGCGGCCACAGGCGAGCATTCCGACCGCGTCTACCGCGCCAGCC
>CAZZPH010000292.1:0-4020 GCA_964655725.1 uncultured Hyphomicrobium sp. | reverse complement strand
TGCGGCCCCGCCAGTGCTGCGCGCGGGGAGGAGGGACAGCGCGCAGATGCGACGTAACGGCTCGGATCAGGCTGCGAACTTCAACAGCTTGATGGCGTCGAAATCCTTCACTCCGCCGCCCACGCGCTTGGTGGTGTAGAAGAGCACGTAGGGCTTGGAGCTGTAGGGATCACGCAGCACGCGGATGCCGACACGATCGACGATGAGGTAGCCGCTCTGGAAGTCACCGAACGCGATCGAGAGGCTGTCGGCGGCCATGTCCGGCATGTCCTCGGCCTCGACGACGGGATAGCCCACGAGCGTGGAGGGCTGGCCGGCTTCGGCGGAGGGTTGCCAGATGTAGGCGCCATCGGCGTCCTTCATCTTGCGCACCGCCGACAGTGTGTGCCGGTTCATCACGAAGTGCCCGTTGGCGCGGTAAGAGCCCTTCACCGCGTAGGCCAGATCGATCAGCTTGTCGGCAGGATTGGCGGCGGGAAAGGCCCCTGCAGCCCCGGTGGCGATGAAGCCGAGATTGCCCCACGACCACGAACCGTTGGCGACCGTTGGGTAGTCGAGAAACCCGCGCGGCTTGTTGACCCCGTCGCCATCGATGAACGCTGACCCCTCCTGCTGGGCGAACGCGATGCGCACCTCTTCGGCGAGCCAGGCATCGATATCGACGGCGCTGTCGTCGAGCAGGCTCTGGGTCGCTGCCGGCATGGCATAAAGTTCCATGGTCGGAAACGCCAGTTCGGCGAGCGTCGGAGTCGTCGTCTGAGGGCGCGCGGCCGTTTCGCCGACCCAACCCGTTGCAAAGCCCGTCGTCGCGAAGGGGACCTTCAACACCGAGCCCGAGACCTGGCGCACGCCGGCGATCGCGCGAATGGGAGAGACGGTCTTGAGCGCGGTGTTGACGGCGCGTTCCGTCTCGTCGGGAACGAGATAACCGCCATCGGCATCCGAGCCGACCGAAAGCGCCTTCTGCTCCAGGGCATGGAGATTGGCGCTTTCGCCCTTGCGCACGTAGCCGTCGAAAGCCTGCTTATGGGCGAGAGCCGCGGGCGTGCGTGGTCCGTCAGAGCCGATCGGCGGACGCGCCTGCTTCAACGCGAGGGCATCCATCGCCTGTTCGATACGGGCAAGCTTGCCGGCCGTCACTGTATCGGGCGCACCGCGCTGCTCGATCTCAGTCAAACGCCTGTCGTTCGTTTCCTTGAAAGCTTCGAAGGCCTCCATCAGGGCCTCGATATCGCGGCCGAGACCGGCCTTCGTCTCGATGGTGTCGGTGTGATCCATGTCGATTGTCCTGTCCATCAGGTTGCGGATTTGAGGAGAACTGTGGCCTGGCGGATGAGCCCCGCGAGCCGCCTCTCCCCGTCGTCATCCCCACCCGCATCCCGCAGGGTGCTGAGACCGTCGAAGCCCGCCCGCATCAGCGCGCGCGCTTGAGAGCGCGTGAACCCGGCATCCCGCACGAGCCAGCGCTCGAATTGCCGCTCGGTCGGCTGCGTGCCGGCGAACGGCGAAGACTTCACCCCGGCGATGCGTGCGCCGGGCTGCATGGGAAACGTCACGATCGAGATTTCCCACAGATCAATATGCTCGATGCGGCGCACGCCGGTTTTGGCATCGCGCCGGAACCGGCTTGCCCGGAACCCGATCGACAGACCGTCGATGGCGCCCGCACGCATCAGCGAGAGAACCTCGCGCGCTTTCTCCACCTCGAGTGTCAGGCGTCCGCGCACTTTGAGGCCATGCCGGTCCTCCTCGATACGCTCCCAGATGCCGATCGGCTGCCCGGGGTCATGCTGGAAGAGCATACGGATCCCGCTCACGCCGCGCTCGGCGAGACTCGTGCGGAATGCACCATGGACGATCACGTCGCGCGCCATGTCCTCCCGATTGAAGATGCTCGCGTAGCCCTCGAACACGCCATCGGCGGCAGCGTCCGTCAGGTCGAGCGCCAAGAACTTCAGTCCGGCACCCGAGCCGCACAGCGACGTATCGGTCATGTCATTCGTTCCCTGAAAGCTTCGATGCACCATGCTCACAGCGGCCCGTCAGAACCCGGGATAGCGCCATCGAGCGGCGTATACCCGGCTGCCTCGCGCTTCTCGTCGCGCGTGAGGAACCCGGCCGCGTTGAGCCGTCTCCACAACGCCTCGCGCTCAGGCGAGAGCGCATCGACCTGATCGAGATCGGGCCGCAATTCGAAGTTCTCACTCCACGTTGGCCGCAGCCATGCGGACAGGGCCTTGGTGGTGCGCCCGACAAGCGGCAGCACCGTCTGGCGCCAGAAGGCGCGCGTGGCTTCCTGATAGTTCGAGTAGGTGTTGTCGCCGGGAATGCCGAGCAGCATCGGCGGCACGCCGATTGCCAGTGCAATCTCACGCGCGGCCGCATTCTTGGCCTCGATGAAATCCATCTCCTTGGGGGAGAGCGAGAGCGGCTTCCAGTCGAGGCCGCCTTCCAGCAGCATCGGTCGGCCCGCGTGACGCGCGCCCTGATAGCTCGCTTCCAACTCGCTTTTCAGGCGCTCGAACTGCTCCGCACCGAGCCGCGCGCCCGTCGTGCCGTAGACCAGCGCGCCCGAGGGCCGCGCGGAATTGTCGAGCAGCGCCTTGTTCCAGCGCGTCGCGGTGTTGTGGATGTCGATGGCGGCCGCGGCCGGCTCGATCGGGCTCAAGCCGTAGTGATCATTGGCGGGATGGAAGAGCTTCATATGCAAGAGGGGCCGCACACCCGCCGCCACTTCCACATCGAAGCGGATTGTCTCGCCGCCGGCGGAATACTCGAACGCTTCCGGCCAGCCCGCCACGCCGGGGATCACCTTCATGCGGTCCGGGCGCAAGAGGTGCAGTTCGCGCACGCTCCCGCCCAGCGCCACCGCCTCCACGAACGCATTTCCCGAGACCAGAAGATAGCCATACCACGCCTCGAAGAAGTCGGCCGAGGTCTGGGCGGGATTGGGCCGCGCGATCAGATCGAGAAACGGATGGTGCTGGTGCTCGTGCCCGTCTTCGTAGAGCAGGAGGGGAATGGAAGCCGCCGCCTCCGCGATCATGCGCACCGAGCGATAGACGATCGGGTTTAGCATGTAGCCTTCGCGCGCGAACGCGCCGTAGTCGCGTGGGCTCCACACAGGCCGGCCCAGCGTTTCGATGGCGATCAGCGGCCCTGCCCTGCTCGCCTTCTCCTCGCTCTGACGTCCATCGGCTCCCGGCCAGAGCCGTGCGAGCGCATTCGTCCATCGCGGCATGATGGCTCCTTCTTGTTGCAAACGCTTCTCGAAACGTAACGATCGGCCCTGCCGGGCCGGGCCCGGTTGCGCCACGCGTGCGGCTACAGCACCCGGATCGCGGGTCGCGCCATTGGCCCCAGCATCAGATCACTCAAGGCCCACACGAGCGCATCGAGCCGGTCGGGACTGCGCCCCATCGACCGTCCGTCGCCCGTGAACGCCAGCATTTCTTCTTCCAGCAGAGGCAACCGCCCGACATGCGCGACACGCCCCTCCGCGTAGAGCGCCGC
Organism: uncultured Hyphomicrobium sp.; assembly: GCA_964655725.1. Taxonomy (GTDB): domain Bacteria; phylum Pseudomonadota; class Alphaproteobacteria; order Rhizobiales; family Hyphomicrobiaceae; genus JAGVSR01. The sequence goes on along the minus strand of CAZZPH010000292.1, from coordinate 507 downwards.
AACCGGCTCCGCCCGCACCCACTTGCCGCGGCTCGCCGTCACCTTCGTCACCGGCACCGCCTCATCGATTTGCTTCAAGACCGAGACGACGAGATCGCCGCCCTGATTGGTCTCCGCCACGATCCGGTCTGCCGCATAATCCTCGTAGGCCGCCACCGCCGCGCGCGCCCATTCATGAGGCGCAGCACCCGCCAGCGAGCGATCGGCGAGCACATAGGCCCGGCCGTCCTCACCCCGACCCGCCACCACGATCCCGCACCGGTCCGAGCGCACCGTCGCCGTCACCGGCGGATCGACCGCCACCACGATGCGCTGGAGCGCGGGGGCGGCCGCCACGCGATGGGCGGCAATCCAGTCGCGCCGCCACAACGCGCCCGCCACATCCTCCACGATCTCGCCCAAAAGTTCCTGGCGCGCGAGCACCGAGCCCGCATAGCGCCGCTCCATGTCCTCGACGAACCCCGCCGCCAGATTGGCGGCATTGGCGTGGGTCGCCGCCCGCGTGAC
>CAZZPH010000291.1:0-4035 GCA_964655725.1 uncultured Hyphomicrobium sp. | reverse complement strand
ACCAAAAGGACATAGATCGAGCGTGTTGGATCGGGCGCGTGGGCAATTGCCCAAATGGGTACTTGGCCATGTGTGCAGCAGGCCTGCGATCAGATCGAAACGCATGGCCAAATGTGCAAAAGCCCAAATGACCAAGTGGGCTGAATGCTGCACGCCACAGATGCATAAAAGCACATTTGTCGAATTGACCAAGTGGACACTTGCCCAAATGGGCGTCCCTTGCACGTTGCGATGTGACCGTTTATGAAGCCGGGACTTGCCAGCTATGGGCGCGGCTCTCATCGGGAACAGCCGCCACAGATTTGCAGTTGAAAGGGCGGATGCCTGCGCCATCGACGAAGCGAGTCAGACAATTTCATCCCTGAACTTTATAAAGCGGCCGTAGGCCTCCTGATGGGTCATGCTGGGGGATCGATGGCGAAACCTTGAGGATACCTGTCCGTGCTTGAGGTCTGGTGCCTCTCGCATCTCTGACCTCTTCTTAGCGCTCTTCATACGCCTTGGATTGATCATGACTTATCCACAGAGCGTTTGGTCTTTAAGACGTCTCTAATTAAGTCTCTCAAGTCTCTAGGGCCGACTAACGGTATGAATGATTTTCAGAATTTGCCGATGGTGTGATGCCAATTCCGGCTTCGGTGACGCCGTCTCCCGGAACTGTGACGTCACTTCCAAGGATTGTGCCGTCGCTTCCGCGCCGAGCGGACTTATCCCCAGATGGCCCGCATTCAATGTCTGATCGGGAAGAGCCGCCACAGATCTTTGCACGGAACTGAATCCCTTCAACGACTTAACGGAAACTGTGGCTTCGCTTCCGCGTACTCTGTGACGCGGGCGTGGATGACAAGATCCTCGCCAGTGGCGCAAGCCCTGACAAAACTTCAACACCTTGGCCGATCTTGCGGCATGGGCTTGTGACGGCTGTTCCGGCTTTCGTGGCGGCTGCTCCCAATTTTGTGGCCGTTGTTCCGTGTGACGGTGTGCCCACACAGGGATGCTCAAAATTGTGGCGACTGTTCCCAATCTGAGCGACATTTGACGGACGAAAGAAAGCCCTGCCGTTGGCGCGTGAACTGTCGGATGCCGAGAAGAAACGCCTGGAGCGGGTCGGCGGCCGGCGTGGCCGCAATCGTCCCTCGAAAGTGCCGGCACGTCTCGTTCGCACCAGTGCGTTTGCGCCAAAGCGGCGCGGACTGATTACCGATTCAGCCTTCGAAAAACTGTATGTCGTGCGCGGTCATTCCGTCGTCCGGGTGGCGGGGCGGGAGCTTGGATCGCAGCACCGTGACGCGCTGTACGCGGTGTTCCGGCTCAGCCACGAAAGTGAAACCCGAAAGGACCAGGATAGTCCCATCGGCTATACGCGACTCTTGAAGGTCGACACCACCTGGCGTGAACTGTTGAAGGTCATGGGGCTGACGCAGCACGTCAACAACATCGCCGCGCTGCACTTCACCTTCGAAGACATCAAGAAGGTCGTGGTGACGGTCTATGAGGGCGACGAGACACGATTGCTGGAGCAATACCGGCAGGGGAAGCTGCCGAAGAGCAAAGGCAAGATGGGCAACCTGTTGAATGATGTTGAGTGGGACGGACTTGGCCTCGACGACAGCGTGCGGGTTTATTACGGTGACTGGACGGCCACCATGGTTCTGTCTGCGAAACTGGTCAGCCTGAATGCTGACGTCCAGTTTGCCCTGGCCTCCGATTACGCCAAGTCGTTCTGGCCGTACATCGATAGCCTGCATCGGCACAATTGGGTTGACGAGGATCGGCTGGCTGAATTGGTCGGGCGTGATTTGTGGAGTGACACCGAGAATGCCAACACGCGGCGCGATTTTCGCAGCAAGTGCCGTAAGGCGTTCGACGATATGGTGAGGGCAGGGGGCTTGCGCTCGTGGCGGGTGGATGTCCGTGGTGATGGCCGCAAGAAAACCCACCGCTACAGCTACGACCATGCGCTCAACGCTCAGCCCGAGCTGCCGCTGCTTGATCACAACCGAGTGCGTGAGGCGACGTCTTAGGACCGCAAGAGACACCGGATTCAATTTGAGTGGTGTGTCCACTGAACGGGGCATCGGCACGCTCAGGATCGCCGGGATTTGCCCCTGCCTGGCTTGTTTCCGGACGCCGGCCGTTTTTTGATTATCGTCGATGTGGCAGCCGTCTTCCTCGCTGACGGCGCAATCCGCGCCGCAATCATTTTCGCGGACCTGGCGGTGACGCCTGCTTCGTCGGCATGGGCCTGCCAGCGGCTCACAGCCGATCTGACCTGCTCGATGATAGTGGCTGTCTGGCGCAACGCATGCTTGTCTCCAAGCGCTTGCAAGTGCGGGACTCCAGGCTCTCGGCCTTCCCCCAACACCGTCATCGTTTGCTCGCCGCCCGGACCGAACGAGAAGGTCAGGTCGTAGGCTGGCGCAAGGACCCACCGACCAGCATCGTCCATCAGGAACGATACATTCTTGGCGTGGTCATCACGGTTGTGGGCAAGGACATTGAAACAGGCGATGCGAAAGGCCTTTTCAAGCTGGGTTACATCCTTGGTTAGGACGTGGGTCGCTTTGAGGAAGGCATCGTAGTCGAGCGACGCCAGGCGGTGATCCGCGTGCAACAGCCCAGACAGGCTGTGCATATGGATTGGGCGGTCACCATCACGGTCGAACCGCTGAATGCCGAAGTATCGCTTTCTTTTGGCGCCGAACAGATGCGTGGCCGGCATGTCGACCCCGGCATCCCGCGCCATCAAACTGTAGGCGTATTCGATTGGACCGATGTCGGATGAATCAACGAGGGCTGGAAACTTGATCATCCAATGGCTGTAACCGTCCGACAAAGCATCCGGACCATGAATGATCTGAGTCCGGTCACTGCTAATCTGCGCCACGATTTTCGGGCGTGCCCCGGATGAGGCGCCGCTCAGTCTGAGCAGCGTCTCGATAACCGGGCCTTCCTCGCCAGCCAGCACGACAGCGGCATCCTTGGCGAGGGCATCAAGCTTCAGGGCGATGGTGGCATGGTCGGACGAACTCTTGTCGGGTTCGTAGCTGAGCGCGCCCATACCATGGTGACCGACATGGGCAAGACGGTCCAGCGGTGTCAGCTCGCCACGTGCGATGCCAAGTTGGCCGAGCGCGCGGTCAAGCAGCAACCGGCCCCAGCCGTCAGGGAGGCTGTCGTTGAAGACGCCGAACAGTCCGTCAAACATCGCCGGGTCGCCGGCGATGGTCCCAGGCTTGGCGGGTAGATTGAACGGTGAAATGTCTAATCCTGATGCCAGGAAGGCCTGATCGTACTCGAACAGGATGCGTCGGCCCTGCGCTGCCAGCCGGCCGACTTTCCAACGCCTGCGTCCTTCGAGGTAGATCTCAAGACGTGCGGTTGGGATATGTTTCACTTCAATCGGCCCTTCTTGCGGGCCTTACTGGCCGCCAGCACCTGGTCAAGGGACTTGGACGACAATGTTTGGGGATCTTCAACGCAGACCTTGTCGAAGTCGCCAAGGCAATCCAACACGAGCGCGATGCTCAGCAGCGCATCGAAGGCGATCAGTCCGGTTTGCTCAAAGCGCTTCAGCGACCCCAGGGCCACGCCGGAGCGTGTTGCCAACCCTTGCTGGGTAAGGTTCATGGCCAATCGGCGACCTTTGAACCGATCGCGCACGTCCTGTAGCGTGTCCGTCGGCGACTTAATCGATAAAGACAATATATTATCTTTCGTAGGCTGTTTTAGTCATTATTGGCTAATATATGAGCTATTGTACAGGAAGGCAAGCCCCGCCATTTGATGGCGCGCTCAGCGCGTGCCGAATGACAAGTACGGCCGCCCGATGTGGCGGGCAACGTGGTCGAGCATGAGATGGCGAAAGAAACGGCCAGGACAAAAACCGGTCGCGGACAGCCTAGCGTTTGCGGATCGGTAGCGGGCCTGGGAGCGGGTGGATCGCCTCTCCGCAGAGGCGATAGCGCGCTGCGTCGTTGTTCCGCTGGAGCGGGTGCCCGTAAACGCACATCAGCGGGCCGTCGTAAGAGTGTG